>JAJRQT010000065.1 GCA_024280115.1 Bacteroidota bacterium
ATGCCTTTGTCCCAAACTTAGTTTTGAAGGCTTCTCTGTCCAATTCTTTTAGTAATTTCATATGCAATATCTTTTCTATAAGATACAAATTAATTACCTGGTTAACAAGCGTTTGAGACTTAAATGGGTAACCCTATAAAAAAATATCCTTTTTAACATGACTTTATACTTAAAAAATGAATGTCAGAAAACATAAAAAATATACTAGTAGAAAAAATCAATTAAATCATATGTCAACCTTTCGATATGTAGGATATTGAAATAATCATCAAATATTATTTTACTAATACTTATTAATACATAAGCGTGATGAATTGTGACACCCTAACAGACAATTGAATTCCCTCTTCTTAGCAGAGTTTTCGAAAATGGAATTCTGAGGCATAATCAATTATGCCAAAGGAAGAAAATCAAAGAACTCTGATTTTGGTTAGTTGTTGAACAGTTATTCTCTTATCTGTACAATCATCTCAATTTCACAGGCAATATCTGATGGAAGTGAGCCCATTCCGACAGCGGCTCGTGCATGCTTTCCTCTTTCACCGAAAACTTTAACCATAAGGTCTGAGAATCCATTAATTACAGCAGGGTGCTTTGTAAATGATGGATCGGTATTTACCATTCCGAGCACCTTTACAATCCTCACGACTTTATTCAAATCTCCAATCTGTATCTTAAGCGCCGATAATTGTTCTATGGCAGTCAGCCTGGCAGCTTCATAGCCCTGCTCTATTGATAAATCAGCGCCAACTTTTCCTGTAACCATCGTTCCATCCAATCTTCGAGGCCCTTTTCCCGCCATAAAAACCAAATTTCCGGTTACTACTGAATTCACATAATTGGCCACTGGTTTCTCGGGTTCACTCAAGTTTATCCCCAGCTCTTTAATTCTTTCCTCAACATCATAATCATAAAGTTTCTCGACAATTTTCGTATCCGGACTTTTAGTATTACAAGATGACAGAATAACCAGGAATAGTATTAGTGTTTGTTTCATAATCTTGGATTTTATGCTAATTGATATATTTATAAAAATAACTTATTTTTTGTATTTCCCTTTATCTACAGAACTTCGAGTAGAAGAACAGAGTTCCTTTTGTCCTTGACAAGCTTTCTTATAAGTCTGATTGTAAGAAATATTTTTCCTTCTATTTATTCATTACCCCGATAAAAAAGGAAAATTACATAGTTCTCCTGCTAATGCGCTTCCAACCAATTCTGTCCAAATCCCAATCCGATTTCCATGGGCACCTCCAGCTCAATGGCTGTATTCATAAACTCCGGGATGTTCTGCTCTAATAATTCCTTTTCTGAATTGTGAACATCAAAGACCAGTTCGTCATGCACCTGGAGGATCATTTTAGATTTTAACTGTTCTTTGTTCATCCAATTATGGATGTTGATCATAGCAACTTTGATCATATCGGCGGCGCTTCCCTGTATCGGAGCATTGATTGCATTGCGTTCTGCAAAACCGCGCATGGTAGCATTCTTGGAATTAATATCTCTTAAATACCTTTTTCTCCCAAGGATGGTTTCCACATATTCGTTTTCCCGGGCATCATTGATAACTTTGTCCATATAGGCTTTTATGGCAGAAAACTCTATAAAATAAGCTTCGATAATATCCGCTGCTTCTTTCCTGGGAATTCCCAGCCTTTGAGAAAGTCCGAATGCAGAAATACCGTAAATAATCCCAAAGTTTGCGGTTTTAGCCTTTCTACGCATATCTTCATCAACTTCTTCCAAAGGAACTTTGAATATCTTACTAGCTGTGGTGGCATGAATATCACGTCCGTTTTTAAATGCTTCAATCATACTTTCATCTTTTGCAAATGAAGCCATAATACGCAATTCTATCTGAGAATAATCTGCGGCCATTAAGGTATGGTCCTTATCTCTCGGCACAAATGCTTTTCTGATCTCCCTGCCTTTCGCGGTTCGAATAGGGATATTTTGAAGATTGGGATTTGTACTACTTAACCTTCCAGTTGCTGCAACGGCCTGATTATAAGAAGTATGGATTCTGCCGTCTTTTTTACTGATCAAAGCAGGTAGGGCATCCACGTAGGTAGATTTTAGTTTATTAAGTTCTCTGAAATCCAGGATCTTGGATGCAATGGGATGCTCGTTGGCCAATCGTGCCAATATCTCTTCTCCTGTCGCATACTGTCCTGTTTTTGTTTTTTTTGGTTTTTCAACAAGTATCAGTTTTTCGAATAGCACCGCACCCAACTGTTTCGGTGAGGCAATATTAAATTTCACTCCGGCGATATCATATATTTCCTTCTCAATGGCGTCACTTGAAACGGCCAATTCTGAGGATAGTTTTTTCAAGGTTGCTTCATCAACTTTTATGCCTTCATATTCCATATCGGCCAAGACATTGACAAGCGGTATTTCGAGGTCAAACAGCAATTTATCAATGCCTTTTTTTTCAATCAATTTTTCAAACTTATGTTTTAGCTGAAGGGTGATATCAGCATCTTCACCGGCATACTGAACTACCTTTTCAACTTCAGCATCTCGCATTGATCCCTGTTTTGATCCTTTTTTCCCAATCAAGGTCTGTATGGAAACAGGTATATAATTCAGATAGTTTTCTGCCAATACATCCATGTTGTGCCGCATATCTGGCTCAAACAGATAATGCGCCAGCATTGTATCGAAAAGTTTTCCCTTAACTTCAATCCCATAATTTCTGAGCACCATGATGTCATACTTAATGTTCTGCCCGATTTTTCCAATCGCCTCATTTTCAAGCACCGGTTTCAAAAGGCTAATTATTTCCATGGCTTTTTCCTGATCTTCCGGTATGGGAATATAATATGCCTCTCGCGGTACATAGGAAAATGAAATCCCAACCATTTCAGCATTCCTCGCATCCACACTTGTGGTTTCCGTATCAAAACAGAATTCATCCTGAATTACAAGGTAAGTAACCAGTTTTTTTATCAATTCAGGCGTGTCGATCAAATGATAATCATGAATGGTATTATAAAGATTTTGTTTCTCGACCTCTTCCTTTATCTCTTCCACCTCTTTAGCCTCGGGGGCTGGTGCCGTATTCCCAAACATGGATAATTGAGTATTTTCCGGTTTCACAATGCCGGAAGTTGATGCGCCAAATACACGCTTTGCAAGTGTCCTGAATTCCAGTTCTTCAAATAGTATTTTTAATTTTTCTTCATCAAATCCATTGTATTCGAGTGCCTGTTCATCAAACTCGACAGGAACATCCAGCACGATTGTGGCAAGCTCCTTTGACAAAATCCCCTGCTGACCAAAATTCTCTACATTTTCCCTTTGTTTCCCTTTCAGCTTATCAGCATTTGCAACCAAATTTTCAACACTGCCAAATTCTTTAAGCAATTTAATCGCAGTAATTTTGCCAATTCCAGGGATTCCAGGAATATTATCTGAAGCATCACCTTGAAGCCCTAGAATATCACGTACCTGATCAACCTCGGAAATATCAAATTTCTTCAACACTTCCTCTACCCCAAGAACATCTACTGCATTTCCCATATAGGCAGGTTTATAAAGATAAATATGATCTTCGACCAACTGTGCATAATCTTTATCCGGTGTCATCATAAAAACTTCAAAACCAGCTTTGGATGCCTTTTTTGCCAGGGTGCCAATAACATCGTCTGCTTCGTATCCGCTTTTTTCGATTACCGGTATATTGAAACATTTCACGAGCTCTTTTACTATAGGAATTCCTATCTTTATATCTTCCGGAGCTTCCTCTCTTTGTGCTTTATATTCTTTATACAACTCATGGCGAAAGGTAGGGCCGGGCATATCAAAAGCGACTCCAATATGCGTTGGTTTTTCTTTATTTAGAATTTCTATGAGGGAGTTGGTAAAGCCTAAAACTACACCCGTATTCAATCCTTTGGAGTTTATTCTTGGATTTTTACTAAAAGCAAAGTGTGCCCGGAATATGAGCGCCATTGCATCCAGCAGAAATAGTTTTTTTTCTGGTTTAGCCATAATTCAGTTTTTGAGATTTTATTGAAGAAAAGAAATTATAAATAAATGAATTAATCGATGAAAAACAACGATTGACTATTCATTATAAATTGTGTAAAGCACAGTTTCGCCTACGGCTTGTAAGGTTTGTTTGTCAATAATGCTCATGTTATCTTTTTGGGTATGATGATAATCTCCAAAATAATAACTGGCAGATTCCGGGTCATGTTCAACGATATCTACCATCGGAATTTTAGCGTCTCTGTTAACGAATATGTGATCATCCATGATGCCCGAGCTGTTTGTATTTACAAAATAATTAGAATATCCAAGACTTCGGGCAGTATTCCATATTTTCCTGACAACCTTAGGGGCAAATTGCATAGAACCTCCCTCCTTATAAAACCGTGCATTCGTGCCACCAACCATATCGAGTAAAATGCCATAATATGCGGAATATTTTGGTTTATGTGGATGATCCGCCCAGTACTGTGAGCCGAGGCACCACCATATTTGTACAAGTCCGTTTTTAAGTGGTGTATTCACCACATCTTCATGCTCACCATAATCTTCTCCATCAAAAAAAATAATATCAATGCCGGTATTTGGTTTTTCGCTTTTGTCCAACATCCTGGCTACTTCAAGCAGCACCCCGACGCCACTACCGCCATCATTCGCACCGTCAATGGGTTCGTATCTGCCTTTGAAATCCTTATCAGCAAATGGTCGGGTATCCCAATGGGCCGCCAACAAAATACGCTTTCTTGCATTTGGGTTGTAGGTGGCAATTATATTTTTCAAATGAAGAACTGTGCCATTATACGCCTGTTCACTAAAATTTTGTTCCGTAACCTCTGCACCATAGGATTTCAGCTTGTCCACCAGGTATTCACCACAGTTTTTATGTGAATACGTATTTGGCACACGAGGCCCGAAGTCAACCTGTTCTTGGATGAAATGATAAGCAGAATCGCTGTTGAAAGATGGTACAGTTATAGCTTTTTTCGAATTTCTGCTTCCGGCGTGATCCACTGATTTCTTACTGCTTTCGCAGCCAAAAGATATCCACCCAATAATTAACGTTAAAAAAATAATTCTCTGCATCATTGCTCTTCGTATGCCCAACCTACTTTTTCTTTCATGTCTTTTAAAGTCACTCCATATTGCTTAAGCTTCCGCCTAATTTCATCTACCTTATCATAATCTTTGACTTGTTTGGCTTGCTTATATAAATCTAAAATGATATTGATAATTCCCTCAACATCTGATGGTTTTTCTTCCTTCAGGCCAAGCACATCTACAATAAGCGTTATAAATGTATGAATGAGTTTATCGAAAACTTCTTCTCCTATCTCAGCGGTTTTAAGGTTTCCGGTTGAGATAGAATTTATTTTTTTCAGCAAATTGAAAATTTGAGCTATTGCCTGGGCTGTATTAAAGTCATCGTTAAGAGCGCGATAACAATTATCAATTATTCCATTGATTTGGTTTACGGTTTTCGGATTAATTTCAAGTGAATCATCGTTGGTATATTTTAGATCTTTAGCCAACACGAGTCCATTCATCATTTTTTTATATCCCTTTGCTGCTGCTTTTAAGGCGTCATTGGAAAAATCAAGGGTACTGGAATAATGAGACTGCAACATGAAAAACCTCACAGTCATAGGACTATAGGGTTCATTTAGTAATTCATGATTTCCCGTAAATAGCTCTTCAGGCAGAAATGAATTCCCGGTGGATTTACTCATTTTTTGTCCGTTGACGGTAAGCATGTTGGTATGCAGCCAGTATTTAACCGGTTGCTTTCCCGTCGCTCCAACAGATTGAGCAATTTCACATTCATGATGAGGAAACTTTAAATCCATACCACCACCATGAATATCGAAGCGTTCTCCAAGATATTTAGAGCTCATAACCGAGCACTCAAGATGCCAGCCGGGGAATCCCGTGCCCCAGGGAGACTCCCATCGCATGATATGCAGTGGGCCAGCATTTTTCCATAAAGCAAAATCCACAGTATTTCGTTTTTCTTCCTGTCCGTCAAGCTCCCTGGAGCCGGCCATCAATTCTTCAACTACCCGCCCGGAGAGCATACCATATTTCTCCGTTTCATTGTATTTGAGGACATCAAAGTAAACAGAGCCATTTATTTCATAGGCCAGCTCTTTTTCAATGAGCTTTTCAATCATTTTTATCTGTTCCTGGATATGGCCGGTAGCGCTTGGCTCAATATTAGGATCAAGAATATTAAATTTTGCCGTGACTCTGTGAAAATCGTTTGAATATTTCTGAACGATTTCCATCGGTTCCATATTTTCAAGCTTGGCTTTTTTGCTGATTTTGTCTTCCCCTTCATCCGCATCGCTTTCGAGATGACCTACATCAGTTATGTTTCTAACGTATCTGACTTTATAGCCAAGGTGAGTTAAATATCTGTAAATGATGTCAAAGCTTAAAAAAGTACGGACATTTCCCAGGTGTACATCACTGTAAACGGTAGGGCCACACACATACATTCCAACGAAAGGTGGATTGATTGGTTCAAAGATTTCTTTCTTTTTTGTGAGGGAATTATAAACTCTCAATTGATTTTGCATGTCGCAAAATTAAGAAAATTGATATTTATTGATAATAAAATTTTATACTCATTAACCTCGGTGTTTTATATGAATACATATAAAGCCTAAAATAGAGGCCCCATCACTAAAATTTAGTATAATATTGCTCTTAATTAATGAGTAATGATCACCATTAAGTATCACATCAATCCTGTGTAGTTTGTCTCAATTAGGAAAAAAATTAATTTTTAATAGTCAATTCCTGAGATTTACACTTGCTCGTTTGGTTGGAAAGCCGGGAACTCGAGTTTCAAATAAAACAGATATCCAAATTAACTCTTTCAAATATTCAGGTTAGAATCTGTTAATATTTGTTTTCAAATTCAATTTCACTACCTTTGCATCGAAATTTGTACTGAGCCTGAGGGGACCAAAGTCCCCTTTTTTAATGGTTCAAAATTTGAACAAAGTGGATCTTAATAAAATTGTTTCGGAATTGGTAGAAAGTTTTATTGATAACGATGAGATTTTTCTTGTCGAAGTCAATATAAAAGGCAAGTCAGGGAATCAAAAGATTCAGGTTTTCATAGATGGGGACCATTCTGTAAATGTGGAAGAATGTTCGAAAATCAGTAGAAAACTTTCAAATGAATTGGAAGAAAAAGACATCATTGAGGGGAGATATATAATTGAGGTTTCTTCACCTGGTGTTGATAAGCCATTGAAGTTTATCAGGCAGTTTCCAAAACACATAGGGAGGGAGCTGGAAATTATAACAATAGATAAAAAGAGGTACCAGGGAAAGCTTCTTAATATCATAGATGAGCAAGTAGAGGTTTCCTTAAAATCAAATAAATTGAAAAAAGAATTGAATACAGAGTCTTTAAAATTATCTCTGGATGAAATTGAAAAGGCCAATGTTGTTATAAGATTGTAAAACGAAAAATAAATTTAGCAGATATATATAAAGCGATGGATCACTCAACATTAATAGAATCATTTGCAGAATTTGCCAGGCATAAAAATGTGGATCGTCCTACAATGATAAGAATACTAGAGGATGTATTCCGGACGATGATCAAAAAGAAATATAAAACAGATGATAATTTTGATATTATCATTAATGCTGACAAAGGTGATTTAGAAATCTGGCGGTTTAGAGAAATTGTTGATGACAATTCAGAGGATATTTGGGATTACGATAAAATAAGTCATTCTGAAGCCATTAAAATAGAACCTGATTTTGAGATTGGAGAGGAGGTTGCTGAAGAGATTAAACTAGTTGATTTTGGTAGAAGAGCCGTAATGACTGCCCGACAGACCTTAATTCAAAAAATCAAAGACCTGGAAAAAGACAATCTCTTTTTGAAATACAAAGATCTGGTAGGAGAAATCATTGTCGGTGAAGTTTACCAGGTTATGCAAAAAGAAATGTTGCTTATCGATGCTGAAGGAAACGAATTAAATCTTCCAAAAGTTGAACAAATTCCTAAGGACAGGTTTAGAAAAGGAGATTCAGTAAGGGCAATAGTTCATCGTGTTGAAATGAGCAATGGCAATCCTAAAATAGTTCTTTCAAGAACTTCACCTACTTTCCTTGAGCGACTTTTTGAAAATGAAGTTCCTGAAGTATATGATGGATTGATTACAATTAAAAAGGTATTCCGGGAACCGGGAGAACGGGCTAAAGTAGCAGTTGAATCCTACGATGACAGGATCGACCCTGTGGGTGCTTGCGTGGGAATGAAAGGATCCAGAATTCATAGTATTGTCCGGGAACTTCAGAATGAAAATATCGATGTGATAAATTTCACGGAAAATCTGGATCTTTATATAAGCAGAGCTTTGAGTCCTGCTAAAATAACGAGCATCAAAGTAGAGGAGGATGAAGGCAGGGTATCTGTTTTCTTAAAACCCGATCAGGTTTCCCTCGCAATTGGAAAAGGTGGTCATAATATTAAACTGGCCAGTAAATTGGTAGGGTACGAAATAGATGTTTTTAGAGATCTTGATGGAGGAGAAATTGAAGAGGATGTGGATCTTGAAGAATTTGCCGACGAAATTGAAAGTTGGGTTATTGATGAATTTAAGAGAATCGGCTTAGATAGTGCCAAAAGTGTGCTTGCCCTGTCTAAAGAAGATCTTGGCAGGCGAACAGACCTTGAAGAGGAGACTATTGAAAATGTCCTGAATATAATTAAGCAGGAATTTGAATAAGCCCTGCTTGATCAACAACTTTTAAAATAAGAATTAATGGCAGTTAAAATGATGAGATTAAGTCAGGTAGCCAGGAAGCTCAATATTGGTAAGTACACCATTATTGAATTTCTTGACTCAAAAGGATTTAAGGTTGACGACAATCCCAATTTCAAGATTGGGGGAGAGCAACTTGAATTGCTTTTTAGTGAATTTGCAGATTCAGCCCTGGATAAAGAAGAAGCTTCAAGCCTTACTATCGGAAGCAAATTTTCTGAAAATGTAGTTATTGATAAACAACCTGAATTAGCTGCTTCAGGAAATGAAGATGAGGAAGAAGTCCTGATCAAAGGAAATCAAATTGGCCAAAAAGAAGAAATATCTCAAGTATCAGAATCGAAAACTGCCGCCAAAACATCTGATAGAGAATTTGTTTCCGAAAAGCCAAAATTACAGGGTATAAAGGTTGTTGGTAAAATTAATCTTGAAAAGAAAAGCAGGAAACAGGAAGAAGAAAAGGAAATTAAGAAAATCCCAGAACCTGAGCCTGTACCTGAGCCTGCACCTGAAGCAGTAATACCTGAGGAGGCTCCCATCGAAACACCTCCAGTTTCTGTAGAAGATGTTGAAGTAAAGGAGGAGGTAGAAGAGCCTAAGGAAGAAGAAAAAAAATCGACTGCACAACCTCAAATCGATGCGGAAGAACCTAAACAAACTGGAGAAAAAGAAAAAGTAATTGAAGCAAAAGCTGAGACATTAAAGGGATTAAAAGTTCTTGGGAAAATTGAGCTCCCCAAAAAAGTCGCAAAACCAGTTGCTTCATCAGATGATAATAAGGAGAAGAAAAAGAAAAAACGCCCACGTAAAAGACTCAGAAAAGAACCAGCTCCGGAAAAAGTTCAGAACAATAGAGACAATAAATCTCAAACATTTAAAAGAAAAGGCGACAGGAAACAAAAACCTCATAAAGAGGAGCCATCTGATAAAGAAATTCAAGAGCAAATTAAGGCTACTCTTGCCAAATTAAGCGGATCAGGTAAATCGAATCAGGTAAGCAGGTCGAAATACCGAAGAGAAAAAAGATCAGCAGTAGCAGAAGCTCATGAAAAGGAAATGCTTCAGGAACAAGCAGAATCCAAAATCATTAAAGTCAATGAATTTATTTCTGCAAACGATCTGGCTTCCATGATGGATGTTTCAATAAATGAGATTATCTCTTCCTGCCTGAGTCTTGGAATGTTTGTTTCCATCAATCAAAGACTCGACGCGGAAGCAATCACGATTATTGCTGATGAATTTGGATATCTGACAGAATTCGTAGATGAAGAAGAGAATCTAGATGTCGAAACAATTGCTGACAAGGAGGAAGACCTCGAAGAAAGAGCCCCTATCGTAACCATAATGGGGCATGTTGATCATGGGAAAACTTCACTACTTGACTTCATTAGAAAGTCTAAAATCACCGAAGGCGAAGCAGGTGGCATTACTCAGCATATTGGGGCATATGATGTAACAACAGATACTGGTAAAAGAATAGCCTTCCTTGATACTCCCGGCCACGAAGCTTTTACTGCAATGAGAGCCAGGGGGGCAAAACTTACGGATATAGTTGTAATCGTTGTCGCCGCAGATGACAATGTGATGCCTCAAACCAAGGAGGCCATCAACCATGCACTTGTTGCGAATGTCCCCATTGTAATTGCGATTAATAAAATTGACCGGCCCAATGCTAATCCGGATAAAATACGAGAAGGACTCTCTAATATCAACATTTTAGTTGAAGAATGGGGAGGCAAATATCAATCGCAAGAGATTTCAGCCAAAACCGGAGAAGGGATAGATGAGTTATTGGAAAAAGTATTATTGGAAGCTGAATTATTAGAATTAAAAGCAAATAAGAATAAAAACGCTGTGGGAACAGTAGTTGAAGCAGAGTTAGATAAAGGAAGAGGTTATGTAACCACTGTTTTAGTTCAATCGGGTACCCTGAAAGTGGGAGATGTAATACTGGCAGGATCGCATCATGGTAAAGTAAAAGCCTTATATAATCATATGGGAAAAAAGGTTAAAAAAGCCATCCCAGCTACTCCCGTTTTGGTGTTAGGTCTTGACGGTGCTCCTCAAGCCGGAGATAAGTTCAATGTAATGAACACGGACAGGGAAGCAAGAGAAGTAGCCAATAAGAGAGAGCAGTTGCAGCGTGAACAAGGATTGAGGACTAAAAAGCATATTACCCTGGATGAAATTGGCAGAAGACTGGCCATCGGTTCATTTAAAGAATTAAATATAATAGTTAAGGGAGATGTTGATGGATCTGTAGAAGCGTTAAGTGATTCTCTTTTAAAGCTATCTACTGAAGAAATACAGATTAACATTAAACATAAAGCAGTAGGCCAGATTAGTGAATCAGATGTTCTACTTGCCTCTGCCTCTGACGGCATTGTTATAGGATTCCAGGTCAGGCCATCAGCAGTTGCAAGAAAATTGGCCGAACAGGAAGAGATTGAGATACGACATTACTCTGTCATTTATGATGCCATCAATGAGATAAAGGATGCAATGGAAGGAATGCTGGCCCCGGATTTTGAAGAAGTTATCACTTCAAATGTCGAGGTAAGAGATGTATTCAAAATCTCTAAAATTGGCACAGTCGCAGGATGTATGGTAACGGATGGTGTAATTAAAAGAAATAATAGGATTAGATTGGTGCGGGATGGCATAGTTATTTACACCGGAGAGATTGATGCATTGAAGCGATTTAAAGACGATGTGAATGAGGTGAAACACGGATTTGAATGCGGAATCAGAATTAAGAATTTCAATGACGTCAAGGTCGGTGATGTGATTGAAAGTTTTGAACAAAAGGAAGTCAAAAGAACATTATAAATTATTGTAAAAAATACATATTTTTGCAGTGTAACTGTTATATTTAAGTCTATTTAAAATCAGGATGATAATAATTATTTATTTATTCAAAGTTTATTTATTTATCTTTCCATTGTTGCAACCCTTCAATACTAATGGTGTTGATCCAGGGCCACCGCCGAAATTTCCAATTACAGGAGGTATATTGATACTTCTTGCAAGTGCTTTAGGGCTAGGGATCAAAACTTTTCTTAAAAAGAAAAAAGACTAAATCTTAGTTATTGAAATCAAATCACTCCAATTTTTATTTCATAAAGTTCTCCTAAAGGAAAATATTTTCATTGGATTTAGCAGTGCTTTTTTCTTCGCTTCTGGTTTCTATTTATTCGAATGTTATAACCCATCCTTCTTTTACTCAAGTTTCATTTTCTTTTCAACCCTTTTGATTTATCAGTTAAACTCAAACCTGAAGTTTAACTTGTTAGATTTTTCGTCTTATAGTTCTTTTAATCCTGTATGGAGAACGAAGATTTTATGGGTTTTAATACCATTTGTTGCTGTCCTGTTACACATCCCGTTTCTACAATTGAAAGTTACTTTATATCTTATACATTTAGGTATTATATCCACACTTTACAACGTCCCAAAAACAAAACATAAATCCTTTCTACCCCTAAGGAGTATTCCGATATTAAAAATATTTATTATAGCTTATGTTTGGGCTTCCATTTCTTCTATTTTACCTGCTATAATTCTTGGGATATCAATATTTACTTATAAAACTATCCTGGTTTTTTTGGCACATTTCCTGTTTATATTTTCCATCACACTTCCATTTGATATAAGGGATTATAATCTTGATAGTGAAAGGACGTTAGTAACGATGCCACACTTTACGAGTATTAGAACAACCAAAATATTGGCTCTTCTCTGTTTATTTGCTTTTACGATAATTATTCATTCACTAATTGGTGGAATTTACATAATACTTTTTAGTGCCGTTGTTTTATTTTTAATCATCAATTCATCACCTTCGAAGAAAGATTACTATTTCTCCTTTGTATTAGATGGGACAATTATTTTTTATTATATCACTATCCTCTGGACTTTAAATTAAAGTGTTTAAACATGGAATTCCCAGGTATTGATCAAATAGACGCAGCTGCGAACAGAGTTTTACATTTTGTCCATAAAACGCCGGTACTATGCTCCAAAAGCCTTGATGAAATTCTTAACGCTCAATTGTATTTCAAGTGTGAAAATTTTCAAAAGGTAGGCGCTTTTAAATATAGGGGAGCCACCAATGCAATCAACCTGCTTTCAGATGATCAAATTCAGCTTGGAGTTGCAACTCATTCATCCGGAAACCATGCTCAGGCACTGGCACTGGCGGCAAAGACAAAAAACACGAAGGCATATATTGTAATGCCGGACAATGCCCCAAAAAGCAAAAAAGAAGCAGTTATTGGCTATGGAGCTGAAGTTATAGAATGCGAGCCTACTTTGGAAGCAAGGGAAACAACATTGAATAAAGTCATTGAAAAAACCGGGGCAAATTTTATCCATCCTTACAATGACCAAAGGATAATTGCGGGTCAGGCTACTTGCGCGAAGGAACTTTTCGAAGAAGTAAACGACATGGATATTGTGATCGCACCTGTTGGCGGCGGCGGCCTTTTAAGCGGGACAGCGCTTGCTGCAAAATATTATGCCCCAAAAGTAAAAGTAATTGGTGCTGAGCCGACAGGAGCTGATGATGCTTATAGATCTTTTAACGCTGGTAAAATAATTCCTTCTATAAATCCAAATACAATTGCAGATGGCCTGTTAACCTCATTAGGAAGTAAAACATTCCCGATTATAAAGGAATATGTACATCAGATTTTAACCGTGGAGGATCCTGCTATAATAGAAGCGATGAAACTGATTTGGCAAAGGATGAAAATTATAATTGAGCCCTCTGCGGCAGTTCCGCTTGCTGTTGTCATGAAATATCAAAGTATTTTTAAAGGGAAAAGAATTGGAATCATTCTTTCAGGTGGAAATGTAGATTTTGACAAGCTCCCTTTTTGACGCCTTTTCTGAAATTATTTTTTCTTCTTTTTGAGAGATTTGAAGAATTCTGCCCAGGCAAATGGATTTAAAAGTGGGTTTGGTCTGGGGCCATAGGCGTCATGCAAATAAATAGCCTGTTGTTGAGTAAAATAGCGATGATTCATACTACCGTCCATCGGCATTATTCTAGCCATTTCAGCCAATGTCATTGGATCAAGGTTACTGTCCATATTATTTAAATCTCCCTGATTAGGCAATCTGTAGGCCAATACTGCCTCTTTAAACATTTCCTCTGTTGGAAAGGGTAGAATTTCAAGCTCAGGCAGATAGGTTGTATCTTCAGACATTGCAATTATCATCGTATAACTATCTTCATCGAGTTCGGGAATTATAATACTTTTTTTGTGAAACCCCACGACACTAATCACAACGCTATCTCCTTCCAATACAGGAAAAGAAAAATATCCATAATAGTTGGTGGTTGTGCCTCTGCCTCCTTTAGGAACATATACGTGAGCACCTAAAATTCCAGAAACTGTATCCTGGGTGGCTACTACTCCGGAAAATTGAATCACATCCCTTTTATCCTCCTGGGCATTTGATGGATTCACCAAAAACAGGAGGAATAAAATGCAAAATGAAACAAAAACTAAAAGATTCTTCATTGTATTCACAAATCCCAAATTATCACCAAAATTACTTCAAAGAATAAGAAACGACAATTTATTTAACGTAAATTAACAAATTAGTATATTATTGGATGTGGATTATAATGTTTTCTTTCAGACCTAAAGTTAAATTTTTAAACCAATGAAATTAAAAAATCTTAGTCTGTCATATAGCTCAAAATTGTTTAAAGCGCTTTCTGAGGAAGCCAGAGTTAGGATAATAAATCTACTTCACAATCATGGAGAAATGTGTATTTCTGATATTGAACAAATATTGGATTTTACACAAACTAAAACCTCAAGGCATATGTCTTTTTTGAAAAATGCAGGCATTGTTGGCTATAGAAAATCTGACCAGTGGATATTTTATTATATTCAGGATGAGGTAAAGGGAATTTTAAATCAAATTTGGGGATACATTGAAAAAGATAGTGTGCTGAGCAGAGATATCGAAATATTTGAAGTTATGTATTCAAACAGAGAACTCGCAGTCTTTAAACGCGAAACCTCAAACAGATCCTTCAATTTTTAAACCATTGCGGGTTACAATTAGTTAATTTTCATAAAACCGTCACTTTGAAAAACTATAAACATTTGTTTTTTGATCTCGATCATACCCTTTGGGATTTTGATAAAAATACATCTGAAGCCATGGAAGAGATCTACAAAATATTCAACTTTTCAAAATGGTCATTTTTCACTTTTAGTGACCTGATGAAAATATTTTATGAAGTCAATAATTTTTTGTGGGATAAGTTTAACAATGGCCTTATCGATGGACTGGAATTACGAAATAACCGGTTTATCATGATTCTCAAGAAATTAGGTGTGAATGAAAATGAAATACCCAAAGGTATCGGTGAAAAATACCTGGAAGTAGCCCCCGCAAAACATTATGTAATCCCTTTTACCTATGAAATTCTGGATTATTTAAAACCAAATTACCAGTTGCATATTCTTTCCAATGGCTTTGAGGATGTTCAGCATAGGAAATTAGAAGCCTCCAAAATTCATCACTATTTTAATACCATAGTCACTTCAGATAGCTCAGGGCATAGGAAACCACATAAAGGCATATTTGAATTTGCTATGAAGGAAGCTGGGGCTACTAGGGATAACACCATAATGATTGGCGATAACTTAGAAACAGATATAATGGGCGCTCAAAATGCCTCTATAGACCAAATCTACTTTAATCCAAATAGAATTTTACACAATTCAAAAGTAACCTTTGAGGTGCACTCACTTCAACAATTGATGAATATTTTGTGAAAATCTTTGGGGCAATACCTAATTCATTATTTTTGCAGAAATAATTGTAACCACTTAAATAATATTACAATGTCAATAGGATTTTTCAATGTCCCCGCGCCTAAAAATGAACCTGTATTGGACTACGCTCCAGGTTCAAAAGAGAAGGCAGAAATTAAGGAAATGTTGAGTTTATTGGGATCTCAAGTCCTGGATATACCAATGTATATCGGAGGAGAAGAAATCAGAACTGAGGACAAAAAACCTATCAGTCCTCCACACGATCATCAGCATATTATTGCCTATTACCATCAGGGTGACGCGAGTCATGTGGATCTTGCAATCAATGCAGCGCTAAATGCCAGGGAAGAATGGGAGAATCTCTCATGGGAACACCGGGCAAGTATTTTCCTGAAAGCAGCAGATCTTATCGCAGGACCATACAGGGCCAAAATCAATGCTGCAACAATGCTTGGTCAGTCAAAAAATGTTTTTCAGGCGGAAATTGACGCTGCTTGTGAATTGATTGATTTCCTGAGGTTCAATGTTGAATATATGACCGAGATTTACCAACAACAACCTCAGTCATCGAAGAATATCTGGAACAGAATTGAACAAAGACCTTTGGAAGGATTTGTCTTTGCATTGACTCCATTTAATTTCACAGCCATTTCCGGCAACTTACCAACTGCTCCGGCCCTTATGGGCAATGTGGTGGTCTGGAAGCCATCGAGGACTCAGATCTATTCTGCGCATGTATTGGTGGAAGTATTCAAGGAAGCCGGTGTACCTGACGGAGTTATTAATCTTATATTGACAGATGGCCCAACGGTAGCGGGTCGCGTGCTGAACCATCCCGATTTTGCTGGAATTCATTTTACCGGAAGTACTCGTGTTTTCCATGGGATTTGGGAAACTATCGGAAAAAATATTGCCAATTATAAGACCTATCCACGAATTGTTGGTGAAACCGGAGGGAAGGATTTTATTTTGGCACATAGCTCTGCTGGTGCGAAAGAAGTTGCCACTGCAATTACCAGGGGTGCTTTCGAATACCAGGGACAAAAATGCTCGGCAGCTTCGAGGGCCTATATTCCCGATAATCTGTGGGATAGCATAAAAGAATTTCTATTGGATGACCTGGGAAAAATAAAGATGGGAGATCCTGAAGACTTTTCAAATTTTATAAATGCAGTGATTGATGAGAAATCCTTTGACAAGCTGGCTGGTTTCATTGATGAAGCTAGGGAAAGTCCACTTGTCGAGATCATTGCCGGGGGAAACTATGACAAGTCAAAAGGTTATTTTATAGAACCGACGGTTTTAGTAACAGAAGATCCGAATTATGTAACTATGTGTGAGGAATTGTTTGGGCCGATTATGACCATCTATGTTTATAAGGCTGAAAATTTCGATGATGCCATTTATCTTGTTGACAATACATCAACTTATGCATTGACAGGCGCTATTTTTGCAAAAGACAGGTTCGTAATAGAAACTACAGCACAAAAACTGAAAAACGCAGCTGGTAACTTTTATATTAATGATAAACCGACCGGCGCTGTGGTTGGTCAGCAACCATTTGGTGGAGCGAGAGCTTCGGGGACTAATGATAAAGCCGGATCCATGATCAACTTATTGAGATGGGTATCACCTAGAACGATAAAAGAAAATTTTGTACCACCAAAGGATTACAGATATCCGTTTATGGAAGAAGCGTAATATTGGAACCGGGATTATTTCCCGGTTTTTTTATGGTATTTTAATATCAATCCAATCCGAAGATTTAGTTGTCAGATAGACATCATTGTATTGGTCATACTTCAAATTGTCATAGATCATAGGAATGATATCTACTCCATCATTTGACATGAGCCCATATTTGCTATTTCTCGATGCGATCACAAAGCCATTATCAAGATCAATCATATCATCGAATTTTGGCAAAATTAGAAGTCGTCCTTTGTTACTGACCAAACCTTTTTTGTTGTCCTTAACAGTTATAAAACCACCGGTATTCAGACGGGAAAGGTTATCGTATTCGCAGTCAAGGGTGATTTGTCCCTTTGAATCTATAATGCCATATTTTCCTTTTCTCGAGACTTCACATACACCGCCCTGAAAATTATAAACCGTATCATATCTAGGCTGAACAATCAAATCCTCTCTTTTATTGATATAACCCCAGCGCCCCAATATCTTAATAGGAGCCAGTCCTTCATTGTATTGACCCACATTTTCATATTGATTAGATACTCTCAGTTTTCCATTAATATCCACAAATCCCCAACTACCATCGATTTTCACACCAATAAACTCTTCATCCATATCATGTATCTCCTGGAAACGAGGGTCATTGGCAATCATGATTTTTCCGGATTTTGTTATGAAAGAATAACCCTTTTCCGACTTTGCGTAATATATGCTGTCATCCTGAAGCGTTGAAATTTCGTCAAATTCAGGTTGAATCACCCTTACTCCTTCCTCATCCAACAAGCCAAACTTTGAATCCAGGGTCTTTTCTAAATAACGATCTCCATGTTTATAAAGGAAATATTCTGCCGTGAAATCCTTGGTATCAGGATAGAAGGCGACATAACTGCCATAAGGCGATCTAATTAGATATCGCAGTGGATCTACAATTTCAACATCTTTTTTTTGAGGTAGTATTTCCCAACTGCCATCAAGATTTAAAATCCCGTCTTCGCCAAGAAAATCAACTAAAAGCTTTCCTTCGGTATATTGAACAATTGAATCATATTTGCAAAAAATAAATTCTTTCCCAATACTATTCACAACGCCCCAGTATTTATCCCTTTTTGCCATAAAATACGTATCACCAAGCCAGCCAATTTCATCATATACCTGATCTGTAATTACCTCACCAGAATTATTGATCATACTCCAGCCTCGCTTTCCAGCTCTTTTTGACTTCGCAATAAAAATACCCTTTTCAAATCTCACAGAATCATATAAAGGCTCCAGGAACAGGCTGCCATCAATATGAAGTACCCCATATTTCCCATCCTGTTTTACTGATATCCAATTGCCAAAATGTTCCTGAATGTCAAAATTAGAAAATGGCGTGAGAATTGAATCTGATTTGTGAATCAGAGCCTGGGCCTCTCCAACTCGGACTTTATAAAGCTCCACGCCTTTCGGAACTATATCATCGTACGCATAAGTTGCGCATAATTGATTTTTATTATCAAAGACCTGCCATTCCCGGAATTTTTGAGCTTTTATCTTTCCATTGGTAATCAGTATATCCTTATAAGTGGGCTTTATGATATATGCTCCAGCTTCATAAATTAAACCCTTTTTGCCATTTTGAAAGGTTAGAATATTATCTTCATCGAATGTCTTAATACTATCTAATACAAAATCAGTCAACTTTTCACCATCCTGATTAAAGACGGCAATCTTATCATTTTTTGAGATTCCGTATAAAGTCTTACCCGCGAGCTCAATTTTATCATATATGATTGGGACTACTGGCTTGCCCTTATCATTTAAAATACCATAAACATACTTGTTATCTATAATTGAAGTTGCGATCAGATTTTCGTTTCTCACACGCAATTTTTCATATTGAAATGCAATTTCGGCTTTGCCCTTGGCATTGATTACACCGTAAACAATGTTAGAATTGTACAGGAGCTTTTTTGATGCTACGATCCAGTTGTCATTAAAGCGTGTTAATGATGTATAAACCGGCTTGGTGATTTTCTCATTTTTAGTATTCAAAATACCCCATAAGCCGTTTTTCTTAAAACCTATTACATTTTCGAGTAGTTTGGTACCTCCATTGGTCCAGCCGAGATCTTCATACTCAACAGGAATAATCACTCGTCCTTTTTTATTGACGAGCCCTTTTTTATGATTCTTTTCAATGATGGAATACTCTTCTTCACCTCCGGCGAAACTCTGGGGCTGAAAAATAAACAGCACTAAAAAAATTAGCAGCAGCTCTTTAAAAATATTATTTCCTATCCTCACTTTATATTTATCGTCGCGATTTAATACTAAAAAATCTGTATAATCAAATACATTCGCAATGTAAAGGATTTTAGCTGATAATTAACGCATAACCTGTATCCATCCATTACATCTGGTGTTTTTATCATTAAAAATGATTTCATAAAAGTAAACACCAGACGGTAGTTCTCCTGCCTGCCAGTTGTTTTGGTAATTCAGAGATTCAAATACCAATTTTCCCCAACGATTATAAATGTGTAATGATATCTGGTCATCAGCAATAATTTCGAAATCATCATTTTTACCATCATTATTGGGAGAAAAGAAGTTTGGTATGAATGTTTTTACAGATGTTATCTGGTCACTAAGCGAATTTGAACAAAATGATTCTCCTGAAGTTAGTGTGACTTTAAAAGAATCAACGGTGTCGGATACCTGATATTGATAGACAGGTTCCGAATCCTCTGAAATATTACCATCTCCAAAATCCCACAAAAACTTACTGGCATTTTCAGAATTATTTGTGAATTTAAAAATAGGTGTATCAAAGCAATCATACGTTTTTTCGTATTCAAAATTGGCAATTACTGTAGGGATTACTTTAATTTCGACCGAATCCTCTGCGAGACAGCCGTTTTTATCTTCAATTTTTACAGAATAAATGGTGGTGGAATCAGGAGTGGCAATCGGGTTTGAGCTATTGGGATTTTGAAGACTATTCTTTGGCATCCAATCGTAATTAACCCCTCCGCTAGCGTATAAAGCAATACTTTCACCACCACAAATCGAATCATCCGGAATAATACTAAAACTATAATCATGTACTGTGACAATGCCCCTGGCTTTGCTTTCCCGGATACAGGTATTGATGTCTGTAGCAGTAAGCACTACGGGATATGCTCCTGGATTTTCATAGGTAATTGTTATACTATCTTCCTGATCGGTGACGGTCCCTTCTCCAAATTCCCAGAGAAAATCTTCTCCACCCAGGCTTTCGTTCAAAAACACCAACGTAAGCGGATAACAGCCATCCCTGATCCCCCGATTGGTGAAATCTTCTGTATCCGTATTGAATTTTGCAAGCAATGAAGCGAGATCAAATTTGAAAGCCGCATTGTTGCAGTTAGGACTATTATTCGTTCCTGACCATACATCAGGAGGCCAGGTTGGGAAACCACTGCTCCCTCCGCAACCTCCGCATACGGACTGATAAACAATGCCTTTTTTATCGAATCTGCTGGTGCCTCCATCAACATGGTCTCCCCTACCATTTGTCTCTCCAAAAAATGTCCCATACAATAATTGTTCGGCATCCTGAAGTAAAACCATCAAATAAAAGTCTGTACCATCGGTTTCCTTTTGAAAGGCATTTTCTGTCAATGGGAGGCCAAAAGTACTCCCGCCAATGTATCCAAATGCTGGATGGTTCAATACCCCACCCCAGCCACTGATAAATATATTTTCACATTCATTTACTAAGAATGCAGTTGGTGAAATATCCGGAGACCTTGATCCTGAACCTATTACTGTAGAAAAATAAGTCGTGTCTAAATCACTTCCTAATTTATGTATGAACTGACCACTGTTTGGATTGGAATAGACACCTTCAGTTACTAAATATTTTCCTTTGGTTTGGCCCAAAAGGTAAACACCACCAGATGTATCCAACTCCAGAAAATATACCTGATCATATTCCGGGGTGCCGATATATGTACCTTTGAGTAATTCTGATCCGTCTCCGCGAATTTTCACAACAATACCGTCAACATCATTGGCAAGGGGTTTTCCCGTTTTTATTGTACCTTCTGTCGTTGGAAAATCAACGCTATTTGTCCCGCCGGCGGCATAGGCATTTCCTTCGTTATCGATTTTTATTGAAAACAGGGCATCGATCCCACTGCCACCAATAAACGTACTCCAGTACATATCCGACAAATCCTGATTGAATTTCATAATAACCCCATCGTTACTGCCTCCTCCGTATGCCAATTGCGGCCCCTTGCTTATTGGAAAATCTTGTGAACTCGTATTTGATGCTACAAAAATATTGTCATCTTCATCCAGAATCACCTCTCCCCTGAACTGATCACCATAATTATTTGTAAGAGGCATCAATCTTTCAATAATACCATCATTATCCGTACCCCCTATAAATGTTGCTCCATTTAGTGTACTGCCATCATTTCCCAAAATAGCCAGGAAAATATCTGAGCCATTTCTGAAGGATACTCCACCTACCAACCTGGGGTTTTGAACACCGGCAGTGTCATAAATAGGATATCCACCCATAAAACTCTTTTGAAATGAATTATCAGTCATAGGAAAATCCGGGGAGCTGGTTGTTCCATATATCACCAATTCTCCCTTTTTATTGACAATGATGCTCTGTGGAGTTTCGGTAAAATCCCCCCCCAGATAGGTGGCCCATAGCAGTTTTTTACCGGTTGAATCATATTTTAAAATACCCACATCCCATTCTCCGCCATGATCGCTCTGATACACTCCATTAGTGACCGGATAACCGACATTATTGACGATGCCTCCAGAGTATAGGTTGCCTTCATCATCAAAAGTTGCTGTAAATCCCCAGTTGTCTGCTGCTGAGCCGGAGAAAGTAGAAAAAATCAATTCCGGATCGATGACCAATTTTTGGTGATCATCATATCCATCAGGTAGGTTAAAACCAATCCTGCTGTTTTCAAGTGTATATTCAGCGCGTACCGGAATTTTGCCCGAAGCTGTCTCGGAATATGTTAGTGGTTCATTTTCGAAGAAATATCCGTGTACCGTTCCAACAACGAGTCTTCCATCATGGATTTTTAACTCATTTTGACCTTTATAATTCATTCTAATTCCGGTTGGATCTGCACCGGGACTTACGATAAAATCATATTTCAACCCCTGATCATTGGAGTATATGACGAAATCGATTCCAATGTAGAGATTCTCAATTACCACCGTTGTATAGGATTTTACCCCTGTAGCCCAATGCTCACTTTTATTACCTATAAAATAGTTCAGCTGCTCAGGAGATGACCCGGTGCCTTTCGTCAGTGACATTGAGCTGGCATTTTCAAAGCTTACCTCTATCGCATGAAAAAGCCTGGATAATTCCCTGCCACCTGATCTTAACGCCGGGGTATTTTTATCAAAATGCTCATTATGACCTTCTTTACCTTTTTGATAGAAAACATATTTAAGCTTGTTTTTCAAGACATAAATATCTCCTCCCGGAATCGAAGCCTTAAATTTCACATCCTGGTGCCACTGTCCCTTATTCTCTATAAATCTAGTGACCTTGGATCCATAGCTTGTAATGCTTATGGATAAAAAAAACAAAAAACATAAAAATTGATGTTTGACCCGCCCTGCCATCCGATTTAGTTGCAAATCACAAAATTATAATTTATTCCCATAGAATTGGTTATAAAACAGACAAGAAGTGAAAATTGCAGTTTGTATGTAAAGACAATTCTTCATTCATATTCGTTGCAAAATAAAAGTTCAGCAGCATATTAAAATTTTATTATTCATCTTTAAATGACTCTAAGTACTTATTAACCACCATTATTTTATATTTGCCATTGTTTTTTACTGCTGTTATAAAATCAATTGAAGAATTCGGATGACTTCAAAAATTTCAGATAACGAACTGGCTCAAAAATTAAATTCTATCAATAAACTCGACAATTTTTTTTCGGGCAGAGATCAACTGATTTTGTGGTTAAGTTTCGCCCTCACCTTCGTTTTTGGATTGCTGTTGTTCGAACCAAAAGTATCTATCGGGGGCGATGATTCTATATATATCAACCGCGCCTTCAACTTTATTGATAAAGGTTCATTTCCTCTTTTTCAAGGACCGCTTTACCCTATGGTCATCGGGGTGATAATTTCTATTACAGGGATAAATTTAATCGTTTTAAAATTCTTTTCGCTATTATGTCTCCTGGGACATCAATGGTTTACTTTCAGGCTCTTCAAGAACTACTTGTCTCCATTCTCGCTGTTTATCCTAATGCTTTTATTGAGCACCAGTTCAGCTATTATCTATTACGGGAGTGCAACTTATAATGAAGCTTTTTATTTGGCCATTCAAAGTATATTTCTCTATCATTTCGATAAATCTTTTATTAGAAATTCAGAGGAGAGTCCGGCGTTTAAAAAGGACCTAAAGAATATTTTACTCAGTGGTTTTTTATTATTCCTATTAAGCATCACAAAAAATATAGGCCTGGTAGCTGTGATTGCAGTAATCATCTATTTTCTATTCACTAAAAACTGGAAAATAGCAACTTTAATGATTGCTGCATTTGTAGTCTTCACAATCTCCTTCAATTTCGTTAAGTCCTCCGTTTGGGAAATAAAAGAAGCACAGATATCCAACCAGGGGAGTACGTTATTATTAAAAAATCCGTACAAACCATCGGATGGCAATGACGATGCCTATGGTTTTTTAATGCGGCTCGTTGATAATAGTAAATCATATCTTGGGTATCATTTTGTCAATATTTTTGGCATGGCAAAAAAGGACGACTTTAGCGAAAGCCCCTTTGTGGCTTTTATTATTTATGCCTTGTTTATAAGCGGATTTTTTACGCTTTTTAAAAAATCGAGATTCTGGCTTTTTATTGGGTTATTTACCGGAATTTCATTTATGGCCACTTTTATTGCACTTCAGGTATATTGGAATCAGGAGAGACTTATCGTTGCATTCACTCCGCTGTTATTGGTATATTTATTATATGTGCTTTACTATTTATTCACAAATAAGATAAGAAAATATGCAAGCGTTTTCATCATTTTATTCATGATAGTAAGTGTTGCGAACTTGTATAGAACAATCACAAAAATCCCGGGGCAAACTAAAGTGATTTCAAAATATATGAAAGGGGATAAATATTACGGATTCCCTGAAGATTGGGTAAATTATCTGAATATGGCCAAATGGGTCAATGATAATCTTCCTGAAGAAGCATATGTGGGCTGTCGAAAACCTGGAATGGCATTCATCTATAGCGGAGGCAAGGATTTTTATGGCATTTGGAAGGTACCGACAAATGATGCAGAGGTATTGTATAGTAAATTGAAAGATGCCGGGGTTACTCATGTTATTTTGGCCAATATTCGCACCAATCCCGACGACCCGAATAGTCGAATCATCAATACAGTTAGAAGATATTTAAGTGCAATTAATAAGGCCTATCCGGGGAAATTAATATTGGTACATCAGCTAGAAGGCAAATGGCCTGTTTATCTTTACGAATTGCATTGAAAGGGCTTTAGATCATTAATCTTATAAGTGACAGAATCAGATATAAAAATTAAGAGTAAAAGAAGAAAAAGGTTTTTTGATCATTTTGAAAACCTGGCTCCAAACCTTAAAAGGTACAGGAAGAGGTATGCCTATTTTTGGAATGGGATTGTCAGGTATTGTAATTATTTTATACATGAAGATGATTCTATCCTTGAAATAGGATGCGCTACGGGAGACATGCTGGCAAAATTGAAAGGGCGTAAAAAAGTTGGCATCGATTTTTCTCCAAAAATGATTAAGACTGCAAAAGCACAATATCCTGAAATCGATTTTTATGTTCAGGATGCCACAGAAATAGAGCTGAATACGAAATTCGATACCATAGTTTTATCTCATGTAACCGGTTATTTTGTTGATGTACTTAAGGTACTTGATTCCATAAAAAATGTTTGTCACCACAGGACAAGAATTATAATTAACTATTACAATTTTCTGTGGGAACCTGCGCTATTGGCCGGGGAGTTATTAGGGTTTAAGAAGAGAAGTCCGAAGCAAAACTGGCTTACGAAGAAAGACCTCCAAACATTTCTATACCTGTCAGGTTATGAAACTTATCGATCTGCCCGGCGCGTATTACTACCAATCAATATTCCGATTATTTCCTGGTTTCTGAATAAATTTATTGGCCGTCTGCCTTTGATCAATCACCTATGCCTGAACCAGTATGTATTTGCAAGACCGATAGGATATTTACCTCAAAGAGGATATTCTACAACCATTGTAATCCCGGCCAGAAATGAAAGC
The DNA here is from genome assembly GCA_024280115.1 of Bacteroidota bacterium. Classification (GTDB taxonomy): domain Bacteria; phylum Bacteroidota; class Bacteroidia; order Cytophagales; family Cyclobacteriaceae; genus JAAUQL01. The sequence goes on from JAJRQT010000065.1 coordinate 25,608, forward strand.
GGAAATCTTGAAAATGCTTTAAATCGCATGCCGAACTTTGGTTCCAAACAAGAGATTATATTTGTTGAGGGTAATTCCACTGACGACACATGGGAGCAAATGCAAAAACTTCCGGAAATGTATCCTCAATGGAATATTAAGGTATATCAGCAAACAGGTAAAGGGAAAGGTGATGCGGTCAGACTTGGATTTTCCATGGCTACAGGGGATATTTTAATGATCCTCGATGCAGATCTTACAGTACCACCAGAGGATCTCCCATCATTTTATTTTGCGATCACAAATAATAAAGGTGAATTTATAAATGGTTCCAGGCTCGTATATCCTATGGAGAGAAATGCCATGAGATTGTTGAACCTTTTCGGAAATAAATTTTTCAGTATCATGTTTTCCTGGTTGTTGGAACAGCCCATCAAAGATACACTTTGTGGTACCAAGGTGATTTTCAAGAGTGACTATGAAAAGTTGATAAAAAACCGGGCCTTCTTTGGCGAGTTTGATCCGTTTGGGGATTTTGATTTAATTTTTGGTGCCTATAAGCTGAATCTGAAAATCATTGATTTACCGATCCGGTACCGGGAGCGCGTGTATGGAGACACAAATATCTCCAGGTTTCGTCACGGGCTTTTGTTGCTGAAAATGGTAGGGTATGCCGCCCGGAAAATTAAGTTTTATTAAAAGCGAATGATTCATGGAATTTTGATGATTTTTAGCTGAATACTCGAACAATTGAACAAAAGAATAACAGAACATTTGAATAGTGAAATAAAAGAGAAAGCTTGTGATTGAGAAATTGAAATCGTTTGTAAGAACTCTCAAAACAGACTTCTCAATAAGATATTCGTTTTACCTGGAGATTGAAAATACTAATTTTAGATATTATAAATGAGCAAAAAGCCGCATGAATTCCATCATTAGCAAACTGCCAATCACCAGGATTAAGCTATTTATTGCAAGGATATTATTTCATTTGGTAAAACCAATTTACGGAACTCAAAAAAGAATTATTGAGCGTAGCGGGATCAAATTTGAAGTAGATATCACAGAAGGACTTGATCTCTCTTTGTTTCTATTTGGAAATTTTCAAAAACATGTTTCAGAAAATAAATATATTGATTTTCCAGATGATGCAGTGATTTTTGATGTTGGGGCTAATGTTGGTATAATGTCGCTCCATTTTGCAAAGAAAGTTCAAAATGGAAAGGTATATGCTTTTGAACCCACACACTTTGCCTGGAAAAAACTTAAGCGAAATCTTAGTTTAAATCAGCATTTCTCTAAGGTTATTCAACTAATTCAAACCTTCGTTTCAAGTGAAGAAAAAAAACAAAGTGAAATTAAAGCATTTTCAAGCTGGAAAATAAACAAGGAAGTAGGCTCGGAACAACATCCCGTCCATGGAGGTAAGGCTATGTCAACAGAAGGTGTACCAACGACCACCATTGATGAATTTGTAAAAGAACAACAAATTGATCGCCTTGACTTCATCAAAATAGATACCGATGGCCATGAGTTTGATGTGCTGTTGGGTGCAAGAAAAGCAATTGAAAGATTCAAACCGCAAATAATTTTTGAACTTGGACAATACGTAATGGAAGAAAGAGGTATTGGATTCGTGGATTATGAGAGCTTTTTTAGTGAATTAAACTATACATTATCAAACGCCGCAAACAATAGAAAAATTACAAATGCGAACTATAAAAATTTGATCCCCGGGAAAGGAACTATTGATGTGTTGGCATTGCCATGTGAAAATAAAAGGAGTTTTTAATAATTAATTCGAGATTTTTTTAGTTTATGATACCTGGAGGTTTTATAATAATATTTATCGCTTATTAAATTTTTAATTTTAAAACTATCGCTTTTTTAATGGATTCGAATTCTGCTCCACTCACCATACTAAAAAAACATTTTGGTTTCGATACTTTCCGACCGATGCAAGAGGAAATTATCCTGTCGGTATTGAACGGAAAAAATTGCCTGGTCATCATGCCAACCGGTGGTGGGAAATCCATTTGCTTTCAGATACCGGCCATCATGCAGGAAGGTACATTTATCGTCGTCTCACCACTTATCGCATTGATGAAAGATCAGGTGGAATCTCTGAAGGCAAATGGAATCGAAGCGGCATTCATCAACAGTACGCAAAACTTTCATGAAGAAAAAGAACAATTATCCAGGTTAAACGACGGTAAGATAAAACTGCTTTACCTGTCACCGGAAAAGCTACAGAACAGGGCGATGTATGATCAGCTCAAATCCATAAAAATAAGTGGGTTTGCCATTGATGAAGCACATTGTATTTCTACCTGGGGGCATGACTTTCGCGAAGAATACAGCAAATTACATTTTCTTAAGGACAAATGGCCCGATGTTCCTATAGTTGCATTGACCGCTACCGCTGATAAAATCACCCGGCGCGACATCCAAAAACAATTAAAGATTGATGACTCTAAAATATATATCACTTCATTTGACAGGCCAAACCTGAGTTTGCAGGTCTTGCCTGGGCAGAAAGTATATCAGCAGGTAAAGAAGATTGTGGCACGTCACAGAGGAGAATCAGGTATCATTTATTGTCTGAGCAGAAAATCTTGTGAGGAAGTTTCTGCGAAGCTAAATTCAGATGGTTACAATTCAGCCTTTTACCATGCTGGAATAGAGACTAAAAATCGATCAAAAACCCAGGAGGATTTCATCAAAGATAATGTACCGATCATCGTTGCCACCATTGCTTTTGGTATGGGCATCGACAAATCTAATATCCGTTTTGTAATTCATTATAACCTCCCTAAAAATATAGAAGGTTATTACCAGGAAATCGGCAGGGGAGGCAGAGACGGGCTTCCGTGTGAAACTGTGATGTTTTACAGTTTCCGGGATGTGATGATTCTCCGAGATTTTGCTGAAGAAAGTAAGCAAAAAGAAATTCAGTTGGCCAAACTAAAAAGAATCCAGCAATATGCTGAGGCTGAAGTTTGCCGAAGAAAAATCCTATTGACCTATTTTGGAGAAGATTTGAAAGAAGATTGCGGAAACTGTGATGTATGTAATAATCCACCAAATGTTGAGGACGCAACCATTACCATCCAAAAAGGCCTTTCGGCGATTGTGCGACTCAAAGAAAAAGTTGGCATTGGCACATTGATCGATGTAGTTCGTGGATCTCAGAAATCGTATCTTTTTCAAAATGGATATAATCAGATAAAAACGTTTGGCGCAGGAAAAGATATCAGCTATACGGACTGGCAGCATTATATTTTGCAAATGCTGCATCATGGGTACATAGAAATAGCTTATGATCAGAATCATGTACTGAAAATTACAGAAGCCGGTAATGAGGTGTTGTTCAACGGACGACAGGTAAAACTGGTTAAACCCCATGACGCAAAAGATGGTTTCCAACCTTATCTGAAACCGGAGCCTCAAAAAACACAAAAACAAGAGTTTGAAGAAGGTCTATTTGAATCTCTGCGCAAACTTAGAAAGCAAATTGCCGACTCAAAAGGCGTGCCTCCATATGTAGTTTTTTCTGATGCTTCTCTAAAAGAAATGGCTGCTGACCACCCAATAAATTCACAGGAAATGTCATTGATCTCCGGTGTAGGTGATTTTAAATTAGAAGAATATGGCGAAGTTTTTATTGTTGAAATTCAGAAATACCTGGCGAATTCAGAAGTCAATAATTCAAGCATCCGCGGTAAAACATATTTACAAACTCTCAAGCTTATAAAAGAGAGCAAGACCATCCCGGAGATTGCAAAAGCACGAAATATCCATGAAAACACCGTGTATAGCCACCTTGCTTACCTGGTCGAAAAAAACCTTATAAAAGATATAAATAGCTTTCTCTCCAACGAGGAAATTGTATTGATTCAAGCCGCAATAAAAACCATCGGAAATGATGAGGCTTTAAAACCAATATTCGACCATCTGGAAGAAAAAATAGGCTATGGGAAAATCAAGCTGGTAGTGAGTTATGGAAAGGTGAATGGGTAAATCTATCTTTTCTTTTTAGAATTCTTTCCCCTTCCTTTTGATGAAAAACGGCCTCCTTTACTGAATGGTTTTATACTCCATTTTGGGCCATCTCCAAGGGGTTTGGGCAATTTTACCAGTTGTACTTTCTTCTCTATCAATTTTTCTATACGGGAAAAATTGTACATATCGTCTTCATTGACCAAGGTAAGCGCTATGCCTTTAGTCTCTGCCCTGGCAGTTCTTCCAACACGGTGCACATAGTCCTCTGCGTCTCCCGGCACATCGTAATTGATCACAAAGTTGATATCTTTGACGTCGATACCTCTGCTCATAACGTCCGTTGCTACCAATACACGCGTTTGTTTTGATCTAAATCTAAGTAGGACTTCTTCCCGCTCACTCTGAACAAGATCAGAAGATATCCCCTCCACCTTATAGTCTTTTGATTTGAGACCCCTCGCGATTTCGTTAACTTTTTTCTTTGTTGAAGTGAAAATCAAAATCGACTTCAACTCAGGTTTATTGGAAATCATTGAATTGATTAATGGGGTTTTCTGGCTGTCATAAGTAAGGCATGCCGCTTGCATCACGCCTTCAGCAGGTTTGGAAATTGCAATACTAATTTCAATGGGATCAACTAATATTTTCCTGGCCAACTCCCTTATTTTCGGTGGCATGGTAGCGCTAAACATGAGTGTTTGACGCTTTTTTGGTAAATAGTTAATAATTCTCTGAATATCATCGTGAAACCCCATATCGAGCATCCGGTCTGCCTCGTCTAAAATCAGATGCTGTAAATGATCAAAATTGACATATCCCATATTGAGATGGGAAATTAATTTTCCCGGCGTGGCTACGATAATCTCAGCGCCTTTTGTAAGGGCCTTTTTTTGGGTTTCCCAGTCCTGACCTTCTCCTCCTCCATATACCGGCAATGATGTTACATGGGTAAAATATGAAAATCCTTCTACTTGCTGATCGATCTGAATGGCCAATTCCCTTGTGGGAACAATGATCAGGGTATTTAATTTATCATGTTTTTCCGTCAGTTTATTCAGGATGGGCAATAAAAAAGCCGCTGTTTTACCCGTGCCTGTCTGCGCACTACCAATAAGATCTTTTCCCTCAATAATTTTTGGAATGGCCTGCTCCTGGATAGGGGTGGCTTCATCGAACCCCATGTAGGACAATGCTTCCATCAGGTGTTCATTTAACTTAAATTCTTCAAATTTCATATTACTGTTCTAAACTACTTCACATCAATCTTTCCCGCAATCTACAAAACTATAAAATGATCTCATTTATAGTTGGTTCTTATCAGATTTTAATTTAGGACCATTTGCGGTTTTGTAGAAAAGAGTTTAGGGTACCTATAATAGTTATGTTTTATTTCCCGACTTGTGTCTTTCCCCAGCTAATGCGTTTTCAAAATACATATTTAGCAATGTTAAACTTTGTTTTTGGTGCCTTACATCTGTAAAAAAAACCAGTGCTTGTATCAAAAATGAATTAAATAGAGATGCCCCTATAAAGATCTTCTGAATTCTGGCTTCTGTGTTGATGCTGATTCTTTTCATGAATTTTAAACATATTTGTATATGAAATATAATGAAGGGCAAAATTATCTAATTGTGTAAAAATGCCTGAAATCTCTGTAATAATTCCTTTTTATAATGCTGAAAAAACGATTCAGAAGGCACTAAAAAGCATTTCACAACAATCTTTCACGAATTTTGAATGCATTCTGGTCAACAACAATTCAACGGATAAAAGCATAGAAATTGCCAACAAATTTTGTGCTGATGACCATAGATTCCGATTAGTCCATGAAAAAAAGCAAGGAGTCATTCATGCGTTCAACCACGGTTTGAGCATTTCCAGAGGAGATTATATTGCCCGGATGGATGCCGATGATTGGTGCTTTCCCAACAGGCTCATGAAGCAATTCTATTTTCTTGAAAATAATTCTGAATATGATGTTGTAGCCGGTTTGGTGGAATATGTACCTCATAAAACGAAGACGGAAGGATTTGCACGTTATGTAAACTGGTCAAACAGCATTACGGATTTTAAGGATATTTCGCTAAGGCAATTCATGGAGTCTCCGATCGTCAATCCTACGGTGATGTGGAGAATAAAGGTATCTGACAAATATGGTGCTTATGAAGATGGTAATTTCCCGGAAGATTATGAGCTATGGCTAAGATGGCTAGCGAAAGGGGTGAAAATCCAAAAATTACCGGAGACGTTATTGAGGTGGCATGATTCTGAAACCCGCCTGACCAGAACAGACGAAAGGTATAGCGATGAGGCGTTTTTCAATATAAAGACCAAATACCTGAAAAAATGGCTAAATATCCATAACCCTTTTCACCCTAATGTGGCCATTTGGGGCGCAAGTAAAATCTCCAGGAACAGGGCCAGGTTGCTGAAAAGCAGTGGAATTAAAATCATTGGTTATATTGATATATCTAAAAAACGCCAATTAGATACGGCGATCATATATTTTAAAAACATGCCATCGCCTCGGGAGATTTTTATTCTCGTCTATTTAAAAGAAGAAACGATGCGCTTCAATACTCAACGGTTTCTGGAGAAAAAGGGATTTATAGAAGGGGAAAATTATTTGCTGGTATCGTAGATAAGTATTATAGCACTTCCACGAAAATGGCGGGAAACGACATTACTGGATTATATGATTAATTCATAAATGCGAGAATGATTGAACCCGCCTGCGGCAAGCAGGTGCGTCAATGCGAGAATACAATAAAACGGAGTGGTAATGATACATTGTCAAAACTTTATTCGATACAAATATTCAAGCATTCCTACATTCAATCATTACATGTAGTTTTTTAAATAAATGAAAAATAGCTTTACCCATTAAATTAACAGTAGAATCAAAATTAAAAAGAGCTAATACATAAATCCAAAAAGCCAAAGAGGGATTTTCCTATTGAAACCATATTCAATATCATCTAACGCCAGGTAGCTGTTGGGAATACCTTTAATCTGAGTTGCGTCTTTATTTCTACCTCCTATTTCAAATGTCAGCTTATCGTTAACTATAAAATCTCCTTTTTCTCCCAGCGTGATTTGATTTCCAGCATTCCTGATTTGATTTATAAAAAATGTCTCTCTTACCGTGCCAATTTCCGCCGAAAATTGTAATGCATATACCAGGGAAGAATTATCAAAATATATCTTATTCGGCTTTTGCAAACGACTAATGCCCTTTGGGCTTTTATGAAGGAAGTTTACAATCTTCGCGTCTTGTAAGTGTTGGAGGTAATTATTTACAGTGTTTCTTCCTATCTGTAATTTTTGTGCGATTCTGCTAATATTTGGTTCAAAAGGAACGCTCGAAGCAATAACTCCCAATAATTTCTTGATTTTTTCGGTATTGGAAGCGCTATAATCTTGTATATACGCCAAATCACTTTCAAGTACAGCATTTATTGTTTTTAATACTCTTGACAAATATCCTTCTTGCCGGATTCTTTTTATAAAAGGAAAATACCCTTCTTTCAAATAGCTTTTAAATAATGGAATTGGCTTAAAAACAGAAACTAATTCTTGCGTGATTTCATTATGTTTAGACAGAATATCCTCCATGGGTATTACCTCAAAATTAATACTGTGTTTTAGAGATAAATATTCTCTAAATGACATCCCCTCTAACGTTTGAGTAACTAATCTTCTACTCAAATCTGATGCCCCTCTATATAAATCTAAAGCAGAGGAGCTTGTAAAAATTATTTGTAATTCCGGGAAACCATCGTATATGAGTTTCAATTCTCTTGACCAGTTTTCATATTTATGTACTTCATCTACAAGCAACAGCCTCCCTCCCAGGCTATTCCATTCTTGTGCTAAGTCAAATAGTGTATTTTGATAAAAATAAGGATGATCAGCAGTTACATATAATCCTTTATTTCTATTCTTATAGGCATATTTAAGAAACTGTAGTAGCATTGTCGTCTTTCCTACACCTCTAAGTCCTTTTAATCCCAACAATCTTTCATCTGTTTTTAGAAAAGCAAAAAGATACCTATGCCATCTATTATCAATAGATTTTAATAAATTGTTTTGATATGAAATCAATTCTTCCATAATATTGATTTTAGTTCAAAACAAATGTATATTATTTTGATCTGTAATCAAATCAATTTATCATATATTATGATCTGAATACAGATCAATATAAACCCTATTTCAGCTTTGTATTGGAAACCAACAAAGATAAGGTGTATTTAGCAGTAGTATTTTAACCTTGAAAGGTTTAGCATTATTCAACGTACAATTTTGATTTAAAGCATTTATAGAGAATAAAACATTTAGCCAGAAAGTACAAGCCAGCGATAGCACCATGATTTTAGATTTATGTAGCAAGGATTGTTGTAGCATAAATTTGATAACATCCCAGCTAAGTTTATATTGGGACGCCATTAGTGAATTAACCGGTACCGGCTAATTTGAATTCTAAATTTTATAAAAATGAAAATTAAAGGAGCGTTGTTAAAAAGCGCGTTGATTGCAGCATTAGGTGGATTGCTGTTTGGATTTGATACTGCGGTAATTTCAGGTGCTGAAGGAGCTTTGAAAGAACTTTATGCAAGCAGGTATTTATCGCTTTCTGAAATATTTGGCAGTGCTGGTTTTTGGCATGGATTTACAGTGGCAAGCGCCCTGATTGGCACTATAGTAGGCTCTTTGATTTTCGGAAAACCCGTAGATAAATATGGAAGACGCAAAATACTATTTGTCCTTGGAGCGCTGTATTTTATTTCGGCTATAGGCAGCGCTTTTGCATGGGGTTGGTCTTCATTTGTCATCTTCAGATTTATCGGCGGGTTGGGAGTTGGAGGATCATCGGTAATTGCCCCAATGTATAACGCTGAAATATCGCCTGCCAAATTTCGCGGACGTATGGTAGCTCTTACTCAGTTTAATATCGTATTTGGCGTTCTTTTAGCTTTTATTTCTAATTACATATTCAGCACATTAAATTTAGGTGATAACACATGGCGGTGGATGTTTGGAGTTGAAGCCATACCAGCGCTTGTATTTTTCTTTCTGCTATTTTTAAACCCAAGAAGCCCACGTTGGCTTGTAAGTAAAAATTTATTGGAGGAGGCCAAGCAGGTCATTGAAAAATTGGGCGCTGATAAAGGCAATGTGGATGAGGAAATCGCAGAAATTCAGAACTCACTGGCGGCTGAAAAGGATACAGCTGAGGAACCATTGTTTCAGGCCAAATACTTTAAACCAATTATGCTGGCTGTGGCGATTGCAGTATTTAATCAACTTTCGGGAATCAATGCACTGATGTATTATACACCAAGGATATTTCAAATGGCAGGATTTGAAAAAGGCTCTGCTTTGCTTAGCTCTGTTGGTATCGGTGTTGTCAATTTGATTTTCACCATGGCGGCATTGTTGATAATAGATAATTTTGGGCGCAAGAAATTAATGATAGCCGGTTCTATAGGGTACATTGTTAGCCTGGTTGCAACGGCATGGGCCTTTTATACTTATGGAACCGAATTTAGCGATACGGGAAGTATTATCGTACTTGTAAGTCTCCTTGTGTTTATATCAGCACATGCCTTTGGGCAGGGAGCAGTTATCTGGGTTTTTATCAGTGAAATATTTCCCAATAAGGTCAGAGCCCGGGGCCAATCCCTCGGAAGCTTTACGCACTGGTTTATGGCAGCATCCATTTCCTGGATGTTTCCGATATTCGCCGAAGAATCAGGCGGTCATGTATTCACTTTCTTTGCAGTTTGTATGGTTGGACAGTTAATCTGGGTAATCTTTAAAATGCCCGAAACAAAAAATATTTCTTTGGAAGACATGGAGAAAAAATTGGGGATTAAGAAATAAAGCTGAACCCAGAGCATTCGAAAATCATTTCTCAAGAAAAATGGTCTTCCTTTCTTTAGCTGATCGAACGGCTGCAGATAATATTTCCATCACAATCATATTGTTCTCCAGGGAATATAATCCTCCGGAAGGATTCGTCTTCCCATTGATCACCGACGCCAAATATGCAAATGGATCATTTCCGGGATTTGGAAGTGGAGGAAGGGTTTCAGTTTTTTCGTCGGCACCTCTCAATTTTTGTTGAAGTGTGCTCCCATCTGAAGCAATTAATTGTCCTTTTGTTCCATAGACCTCAATATCTTTTCTATTAAATGGCCAGTTCCACGAGGCCTGGATGATCGCCTGGGAATGTGGATATTCGACAATTATTGTTGCTTCATCATCCACGTTGGGGTACATATTTGGCTTAATCTGTTGTGTGACAGCAGTAACGGAAACCGGCCTTTGATTGCTCATAAGCCATGTGGATAAATTGGCGCCATAGCATCCAAAATCAATGATCGCGCCTCCACCATTCAGCTTTGGGTCTGTAAGCCAGTCTAAAAACTCCTGCCCGACTCCAATCTCAATAGGTCCGGAATGACCATCGTGAATCACGATTTTTCTAATTTCACCAATCAAACCTTCGCTGGTTAATTTATGAATTTTATGATTGCTTGCATACCAGGAAGTCTCATAATTGGTCAGCAAATGAATGCTATATTTGTCCGTAAGTGCTTTCATCTTTTTGGCATGTTCTATGTTCACTGCCAATGGTTTTTCTACCATCACATGAATTCCAAGAGGTGCACATTTTTCGACGACCATCAAATGCTCGTAAACACTTCCAAACGCACAAACTGCTTCGGGCTTAACTTCCTCTAGCATTTGATCTAAATCGCTGTACCACAATTTAGGATCTAATTTGTACTGATTTATTAATCTTTTTGCAAGATCTTCATTTGGTTCTGCAAGACCTACCAGTTCTACGTCACCTAACGCTTTTCTTTTTAGTATCCATCCGACATGACCATGCGTCATTCCTGCAATTGCAATTCTTACAGGTTTTTCCTGGGCTTTTAATGAATCCACATGGAAAAACAGAAATATAATCCAACAATAAAGTACGCTTTTTCTGATGTTCATTTTTAATTTATTTACAAATGGTCTTATGCTCAATGAAGATGCGATTTATAGATTGAAAACAAAAGGTATTGCTATCGAAATATTGAATACTTAATCTATATGAGAATATCTCTTCTTTTTGATTATAATGGCAGATATTTTGGGTTTGTAATGAAGCTTTGTTCTCCATAAATAAAAAATTTATATTGCTTATAAAAAGTAGCTATCATGATTAAACCTTTCAAAGTTGTATTTGCATTTCTATTACTTTTTTCCATCACACCTATTTCTTTCTCTGGAACCAAGGAAAATCTGAATGGTAAGGCCAAACTAATCATCATGTTTATCGTCGATGGATTGCGTCCCGACCTGATCAACCAGGAGGATACACCCAATATCTATGAGCTTATGCAGGATGGGGTTTTCTTTGAAAAAAGCCACGCTGTATTTCCTACAGTGACCAGAGTAAATTCGGCGGCCGTTGCTACAGCATCCTATCCGGTCAATAGCGGTATTGTCAGCAACAGCATTTTTATTCCGGAAATAGATTCCACATCATCGTTCTCCACCGGAGATTATCGTAACCTGCAGGTGCTTAATGATTTAACGAATGGAAACTTATTGCTGAGCAAAACCTGGGCTCAACGACTTGTAGAGAAGGGTTTTAACCCAGCAGCAATCAGCTCCGGATCTACCGGGAGTGCTTTTCTTTTAAATTATCACGCATTACAAGGGAAAGGGGTGCTCATCAATGGATGGTTTGAGCCTGACTCTGTCGTTGCATTCCCAAAAGAAGTAAATGATCGCATAATTCAAAAGATAGGCCCTGCTCCCAATGTGAGCAAGGATCCTGACTACAATGAAAAAGTTAATTGGACAACACGGGTATTTACCGATTATCTGCTCGAAGAACAAAAACCGGATGTAATTTACTGCTGGATTACTGAACCTGACCATACCCAGCACCATTATGGAATCGGCGCTCCTCAAACGCAGGTAACGATCAGAAATTCCGACAGAAATATTGGTCTAATTATCCAAAAGATAAAGGAGCTGGGATTGTATTCTGAAACGGATATTTTCGTGACTTCCGACCATGGCTTTAGCACATATAATTATAGTGTAAATGTTGAAAGTGAATTGATAAAAGCCGGACTGAAAAAATCTCATGAGTCCGGCGATGTCGTGCTTGCCAGCAGCGGGCAATCAGTACTTATTCACATCAAAGATCGCAAGAAGGAGAAAATAGAAGAAGTTGTAAATTATTTCCAGGATCAAAAGTGGGTGGATGTAATTTTTACTGCTGGACAAGGTAGTGCACCACAAAATTTTCAGGGATGGATTGAAGGCACCTTTTCACTCGGGCTGATACACTTGCCGGATGAGGGTCGGGGTCCGGATATTTTAATCACATTTCGCTGGTCATCACAGGAAAATGAATACGGATATCGCGGGACTGATTATTCAAATAGTGGAGGCCAGACCGGTCCGCGGACAGGTACTAGTGGAGGCCATGGGGGCATGGGTCCCTGGACTGTGCGCAATACTATGATCGCCTGGGGAATTGATTTTAAATCCGGTGTTAAAAGCCAGGTACCGGCAGCCAACCTTGATTTCACAGCTACAATTCTGGCGTTAAAAAACATTCCTTTCGACAGTGGTATTCAGGGCCGGATTCTGGATGAAGCATTGAAAACCGGGCCGGATATTGAAAAAATACCGGTGGAGACAAAGCTTCTAACTGTGCAGAAAGGGAAACAAAAGGCCGTTGTCCAAATTTCGATCGTTGGAAAGCACTGGTATATCGACAAAAGCTGGCGGATGGTGAATGGAGAGTAATGAAGGAAATAAAATTAGTGATAGCAAGAAAACTGTTATACTGTTAACAGCCCTATCTCTCACCCCTCGCTCTCCTAATGCCTGCCTGGTCCGGTAGAATATTAATTAGTAAAGTTTTGCGTCACTGCGAGCGTAGTGTGGCAGTCTGTATAGCTGGACCCAAATGCTCCAAATTAGAGATCGCTTCGTTCCTCGCGATGACGTTCGGGGCTTTGACTCACTGACCCAAATAAAACATGGTTTGTAAGCCTGCCCGGAGAAGGGGACACAAATCATGGTGAAGAGGAAGATGTTTTAGCCTATAACCCAGGTCACCTTTTCTGCAATAGGATTTCTTTTACCTTCAGGCCATTTAATTTTTGGATATCCCAGGAACATAAAGCCCAATAATTTGTCTTTTGGTCCAAAGCCAAAAAATGACTTTGCCTCCTCAAAATATGTGACTCCACCAGAGCCCCAATAGCATCCCACACCATGCGCCGTAGCAGTTAGGCACATATTCTGAACTGCGCAGGCTACGGATTCCACCTCTTCAATTTCCGGGAGGCGTTCTTTTTCATCACGTTTCATTCCAATGGAAATCACGTGAGATGCCAAAAGGGGTTTATGCCTCAACATTTCAAATTTATTCTCATTGAAGAATCCCTTTTTTAAAGTCACTTCTTTATACAATTCAGACATAAAATCCCCAAGTTTTTCCCTTCCTGCACCAGAAAATACAGTAAATCTCCACGGCTCTGAAAGCTTATGAGTTGGAGCCCAATTGGCATTTTCCAGGATTTCATCAATTATTTCTTTTTTGATGATTTCCCCGGAATACTGCAACGGAAATATGGATCTTCGATGTCTTATTAGTCGGGAGATGTCTTGAGGGTTAAATGGTGGCATAGTATAATTTTTTTGTTCTATTGATTGTAGTAGGTTGTATCATTTGCTGAAAGGTAATAAGGCATACTCTATTTTAAATTCCTAAAAACAGTTCACAATTCACAAATAATCTCTAATACTAAAATCCAAAAAAAAACTTACTCTTGATTAAAATAAATACATAAATATATCATGAGCACAGTAATTTCAATATCTATGCATGAGCCTAACTATTGTTGTTTTGAAAATTGTAAAATTGAATATTATTTGATATTTGTTTTTTGAGTTTTGTTTATTTATAAATTTCAGCTTACTAAATTTCAAATAGAGCTAGTTTTTATTCAGATAAACTTTAAGACCACCATAATAGTTTCTCTCGGGGGAAGGGTTATAGTACCTTCTTCCAAATGCATTTAAATCATTTCCCAAACTGTATTTTTCATTAAGGAGATTGTCTATGCCAAAGAAAACATCGATGAGATGTTTTTGTTTTATCATTAACTTCCAGCCTGTTTTTAAAGTTACCAATTGGTAGCTATCCCCATAAACTGTATTTGCATCATTCAATGGAATTTTATCTGTGAAATTATATGTGAAATTCATGTAAATGCCACTTCTGGTTTGGAGATCCAGGGTTGTAACAGAGATGTTAGGTGCTGTACCAGTGAGATCATTTCCGGAATAATCAACATTTTCTCCACGGCTTCTTTTTACATAATCTTCAAACGTAAAATTATGATATGTGTATGCCGTCTGGATTTTAAATAGTGAAATAGGCTTTAAAGGGTCATTAATAAAGGAATATCCTAACAGCAGTTCGATCCCTGCTTGTGAGGTCGAACCTGCATTTTCAAAAATCACCGTTCCAAATTCTGTTGTTTTACTAACTATTGTTTCTTTTTGCTGCATCCAAAATGCCGTAAGATCATAATACAACTTTTCATTCTTTGAATTTCCTCTTAAGCCAATTTCATAGTTGATCCCTTTTTCAGCTTCTAAATCTTCATTTATACCACCATCGCTGGTTCTCACCTCTTCTGTTGTCGGAGGAGAAAAACCAGAACTGATCGATCCGTGAATAGAAAGCTCATTGGACAGTTTTCCAACGATTCCTATTCTCGGTATAAATTCAGCATTGAATGTTCGTTTTATTTGATATGAAGTATCTTGCGCTACGTCCCTCAACCTGTTTATGTCATAATTCAAATAATTCAGGCTGGCTCCCAGGTTAAGAATCCATTTATCAGACAGGTTCATATCTGCCTGCAGAAAAATAAATGATTGCAATGATTTTAATTCATCTTCATATCGCAGGGTATCGGCATATCCATCCACATTACCATGGTTATTTGCATGTAGATTTCCATAATTTAGTTCGGCGCCGGTTGTAAACAAGGTAGGCATATTTCCAAGGTTCGTTTTGAAACCAAATGACGTTCTTCCCCCAAATGACTTTAATCTTTCCAGCTCATAATTCGTAATGAAAGGATTCTCCTTCACACCATTGGTGAAATAAATGGAGGTTTTATTATTTATCCTATTATTCCATTCATAATCCTGCACCAACCCTGCCATGAAGTTTTGATGATCTATGGACGTGTTTTTCGCGGCAGCACCAGGCCGTGCCTGCCTGGGATTTTCATCATATTGTTCTTTGGTCAGTCCTCCGGGAAGCTGATATAAAAGATTGGAATATAGTATTTGGGCCGTAAGTGTTCTTTTTTCGGAAGTATAAAAGGCACCGCTCATCTGGATGACTTCTCTGTCAAAATTGGTGTGATCCCGATACCCATCCCCTTTTTGCTTAGCATAGCGAAGGGAAAATCTACTGCTGGCATTTCCAGTGTTTAAATTTGCAGAAACCTTGTGATATCCATAAGATCCTGCTGTATAGGAAATATCAGCGGAAAGCGGTTTTATCTGAATGGCATCACTTTGAATATTGAGTACTCCGCCAATTCCGGCGCCAAATATGCTGCCTGCCGGACCTTTGATAATCTCTACTTTTCCTATGTTGTTCAGGTCCAGGAGATTTAGTGGTGTGTTTCCTGTCGGATCTGTATATGGAATATCATTCCAGTAAACTTTCACATTTCTAACTCCATAGGGCGCCCTCAACAAATTGCCCCTTATGCTCACTCGATAACTGCTGGGGGATCGCTCTTCAAACCGAATCCCCGGTAGAGTATTCATCGACCGGACCAGAGATTCATCATTAAATTTATCCATGACCAATTTGGAGTTGATGGCATAGGACCCTGCAATTTCAGAGAGCTTTCTCTTATTCTCATAACCAATAACTGTCAGTGTGTTGAGCATCTGATAATCCGGCTCGAGCCAGACAATGTTTGACCCGTCTTTTAAAATATATTCGCTGGTAACATAGCCGATAAATGAAATACTAAATTTATCACCAATTTTAAAGTCTGAGATATCAACTTTCCCATCATGGTCTGAAATCGATAATTGGTCATTATTTACGTTTCTGACATTGGCTCCTGCAAGTGAATTATTTGTTTCAAGATCTTTAATAATTAGTGTATTTTGGGCAAATACATAATTTTCAAAAAGTAGAATCATCAATGTGTAAAAAATAGCTGTTTTCATATTTTGTTATTCAATTTCCTGTTACTGCAAAGAAAACATATATTTTCATTTTACAAGATTTAAAAAAGACAAATTGACCCGAATAAAGGATTCAGAAATTAGTGTAACTTTGAGACTTTAAATATTTGAATGGAAAGAGCTTAAAAAAGCAGTTTTACCCGATGAGAAAAAAATTATTACGGACCGGTGCTGATGAGTTGAGTTATGAGATCCGCGGGATTGTAAAAAAAGCTGAGCAGCTAAAAATTCTTGGCAGAGAGATTTTGTGGGAAAACATTGGTGATCCGGTGCAAAAAGGAGCCAAGCTTCCGCCCTGGATAAAAGATACAATTAGTGACTTGGTCCAGCAAGATGATACATATGGATATTGTCACTCAAAAGGTGTATTGGAAACCAGGCAGTTTTTAGCTGCAAAAAACAATGCACTAGGAGGTGTACAGATTTCTGAAGATGACATTCTGTTTTTCAATGGTTTGGGAGATGCTATTGGTAAAATATATCAATACTTAGTTCCTCCGGCAAGAGTTATCGGTCCATCTCCTGCATATTCTACACACTCATCTGCCGAAGCTGCTCACGCCAATGACCACCCGATTACTTATAATCTGGATCCTCAAAACAACTGGTTCCCGGATATGGACGACTTGTATTTAAAAGTAAAATACAATCCCAATATTGTCGGAATAATGATCATCAATCCCGACAACCCAACCGGGATGGTATATCCTATAGATATACTGAAACGCTTTGTGGAAATAGCCAAGGAATTTGATCTTTTTCTCATCAGCGATGAGATCTATATAAATGTGACATACAATGGTTCCAGGGCATATTCCCTCCCTCAATATATTGATGAAGTTCCAGGCATGGCATTGAAAGGATTATCCAAGGAAGTTCCCTGGCCCGGCTCCAGATGTGGATGGGCAAAATTTTACAATAAAGACAAAGACGAGGAATTTAATAAACTGTGCACAACACTCGAAAATGCCAAAATGATCGAGGTGAGTTCGACGAAACTGCCCCAGGTGGCCATTCCAAAAATTATGGGAGATCCACGTTATCAGGATTATTTAAGACATAATAATATAAAAATCGGGAAAAGAAGCCAGTTAATTTCAGACATATTGAAATCATGCGAGGGCATTTATTTCAATGCTACTTCCGGGGCATTTTATAATACGATTGTATTTAAAGAAAATGTAATTAATGGGAAACAGACCTTAAAAATTGACAATCCGGAAGTCCAAAAAGTAGTTGAAGATTGGGTCAGCCAGCCAAATGTATTGCCTGACAAACGATTCGTTTATTATTTACTCGCGGCCAAAGGCATTTGCGTGGTGCCAATTTCCTCTTTCTGTTCGGATTTAAGAGGATTTCGGGTCACACTTTTAGAAACTGATGAAGAATTGCTTAGAAGAACCTTTACGGGAATTAGCGAAGCGATTGAGGAGTATATAAATAATTGATAGCCGTTAGATTTAAAACAATACCTTCTCCAAGTCAAAGTTACTTATTGAAAACACTCTTCCAGGTTGAATAGGCATGTCTTTCATTCCCGTTATCCTCTAACAATCCTGTATCTCTCCAAAGCTTCCCCAGATCTTTTAGCTCTTCGGGAAAGGTTTGCCAAAGCGCATCAAAATCTCTGTGTGCCCACCAAATTACAAACTTATAATCTTGCTCTTGTGCATTTGTCAGAAGCGTTTCCAAATAGGCATTTTGTTCACATTGATTTCCCTCAATAGATAAATCAAAAGAAGAAACTGCCAAATTTTCGGCAATATGACTGGTTTCAACAAAAGCTATTGGTTGATTGATTTTGCTATGCAAAAAGTCAAAGGCTTCTTGGAATTCAGATTTTGAATGTTGCTGTTTGAAAAATGGATAATAACTTATCGCTACAAAATCCATGAGATTGGCATAACTAATAATCTCATCAATATACTCTACTGGGTTTGAAACTTCGGGCTGATATAGATCGTGTAGCGAAATTGATTCTGAAATTTTCAGATTCGGATACACTTGTTTTATTCTTACTTTTACCTCCTGAATAAGTAGTTTGTACTCTTTCCATTTTATTTCAGATTTTAATTTCAGAATATTAACTTCTATAGCAAGGACCAAATAATCTGGTTGAAGTGCATTTATCAAATACATCACATGCTTAAAATAGGCATCTTCAATCTCCTTGTCATTTAATGAAATATAATTGGGAATCGTACCGTCAAAGTCTTCTGCAAGGTCGCTTCTTTCTATGTTTAATAGACTTATAGAAAGCGCCAATTGATTATTTGAAATTCTGTTGGAAACTTTGGATGCTATTTCATCGGTAAATTCTGTTGGTAAAGGAGCATTATTCATCCAGGCATTCCAGGGGATATTATCATCAATATGTTCAGAATATATATCAGAATTATTTCTGATGAACTGATATGTATCTATTTTAGCATGTTCGTTGGGAGCGTAAATCCAGGTACTAAAACCCATATTGAAATTTCTTGAAGGATATTCTGCAAAGAAATTTTGAGTAGTACAATTTTTATCAATTTCATTTTTATCACATCCTATAAAGAGTGCAATGAAAAACAACAATTTATATTTCATATAAGAATTTTGCCTCAAGAACAACAATTCTCACAATAATTACTTTGTTGAAAACCGTACTGTATTACAAATGTTGCAAAAAAAACAACTTTCAACTTACACCCACTAGATTAATCCTTGTTTGAGAGGGCACTATCCAGTACTTGGATTTAAAGCTAATATTTATCTTTTTTAGTAAATTTTTTATCAAATGTAAAATCAGCATTTTCCCAATGAACTCTTGAACTGAATTTTCAACATTTAATAGAATCATCAAACTTTAATGAATAATCAAATGCGAAATATTTTAAAATCCGAAGAACTTTTAATGTTCATTTTTTCAACCTTTCTCTTCGCAGAAAGTGAGCTGGGGTGGTGGTGGTTTATTGTCTTTATATTGCTTCCCGATGTTTCAATGATTGGATATGCTTTTGGAAATAAAGCAGGCGCATTACTTTATAATATTTTTCATCATAAAGGTTTGGGGATTTTATTGATACTCATTGGATATTATCTGTCCATCACACCTATCTATATCTCGGGGGTGATCATTTTTGGCCATTCTTCGTTGGACAGATTGTTTGGGTACGGACTGAAATATTTCACCGGCTTTAAATTCACTCATCTTGGTGAGATAGGAAGATGATCATTATTTGGCGTTAACATGCCAATACTATTTATGCTCTTTTTGATAATGCGCCCTCAATATATCCTCAGCAAAGTCATTGGTGAGATCGCGAACAACTGAATGGACGTGATTGGCATTGTTTTGAATATTGTCGTATTCAATTAATAACATAGGACCCTGAATTCTATAATAGTGGCCAATACCCCGCTTCAATCCTCCGGCCCATGCAAAATACAAATTTTCTATACCGGCTTTATCGATCTTATCTCTCAGTGTTTTGGAAAATCCCAATTCATAATTATCAATATAAACGTTGAGTAATTCCATAAATGTCTTCTTTTGATTTTCATTGAGAGCGGTGTATGAAATACCTTTAGGTTCAATTGGATCTACTTTATGTTTATTGCCAGTGATGATTTCTCTTGGTGCTGTTTCTGAAAATCTGGCTGTTGTTAGTTGATCGTCTGATAAAGAATTAACGAGTTTAAATCCTAAGTCAGTTTCTGCTTTAAGTACTTCTTTTCCTCGCTGCTCTTCAATTTTAACAATCCCGGGATTTGAACCAAAAAAGGACGGCGTAGATGAAATGATCACTCCATTTGATGATGTAAAATTTAACGAAATATGATGACCTTCAAATCTCCATCCCCAGAAATCTGTAGGTGACGGTTTCCCGAAAATGCAAAAATGATAGTTGAGTGGGTCTCGCATTGGACTACCATCCGACATCTTATTCCTGTTATTTTCAACGATGAATAGCACTTTTTCCAATTCAATTATTCCTTTTGATTTACGAAAACCTTCCACACTTAGTGAAGCTTTTAATAAATCTATCGCTGCCTGTTTTTGATCTTCATTAAAATCATGAAATGTAGGCCCTTTTCGCACAATAGGAACAAAGTTCATATTGAACCGTTCCTCATCAGCTAATGCAAATTGTGTTTGTGATTTTAAGTCTGGATTGAGCGTTTCCAAAAATTTATTTGCCTTTTCAGATAGACTCTGAGCTTGAAGATCTCCCATATAAAAAGTTGAAATTACTAAGAGAAAAACTATTGTTTTTGTTGTCATGCTGGGTTAGGTTCAGTGGGTTCAATCATTATTTTATTTTGGCGTTTGGAATTGTTAATGAAATTGAAATCTATTGTGATGATTTAGTTTATCACATAATATACTTGTATTGAACCGGATAATTAGGAATAAAATTTCAATAATCCAATATTCTTAAACATTAGTTTTTTATTAGTCCAATAGTAAATAAATGGAGTATCCTTCGTTTTTTTCTTATTCCTTATATTGCCATTTTAACGTAAATTAACATTAATTAACTTACTTTAACGTTATATAATTAAATATATAGTTGTATAACTCAATAATAAGTTTTACATTTCCAATATGAAAGAATTAACAAAGAGAGAATTGAATATTCTGGAGATCCTGTGGGAGCTTAAAAGGGGCTTTGTAAATGATGTCATTGATAAAATTCAAGATCCAAAACCACCTTATACCACCGTTTCATCAATCATTAGAATCCTGGAATCAAAAGGTTATGTTACACATAAAGTATATGGAAATACATATGAATACAGACCGGTCATTTCTAAACTTAAGTACAAGAAATTTGTGCTGAAAGATTTGATTTCTAATTATTTTGACGGATCGCTGGAAAATGTTGTCTCATTTATGGTAAATGAGAAAGAGTTGTCAAACGAGGAAGTGAATGAACTATCTGAACTAATTGATCACTATAAAAACCAGACGCATGAATAGTTTTTTAATATACATCTTTCAGGTATCGGTATGTCAAACAGGGTTCTATCTACTATACCGTCTTGCCTTTTCTAAACATACATTTTTCCAATTAAACAGAGTTTATCTCCTCTCTACAACTCTTTTGAGTTTTATCATACCGATTTTAAATATTGGAGTTTGGGATGCAGGTTCTTCAGAATATTTATTTATTTCTCCTCTGTTATTTATTTCTGAGAATCAACCCGCCTTAGAAACTCAATCTTTTGTAGCTGAAAGTTACTCAGGATCATGGGCATCACTTATAATGTCTTCATTATTCCTAATTTACATTTCCGGTTTCCTTTTCTTTTTCGTCAAATTATTACGCGGACTTTGGATGGTAACTTCACTCATCAAGCAAAATAATGTCGTTGATAGAGGATCGTATAAATTGATTACGCTTAAAAATGACTTTCCCTTCTTTTCCTTTTTCAACTACATTTTTATAAATGATAAAAACACCATTTTATCCAGCAAAGAATTCTCTCATGTGCTTACTCACGAAATAATTCACGTCCGACAAAGGCACACATTAGATATATTTTTCATGGAGTTGATTTCCTCCATATGCTGGTTCAATCCGTTTGTGAAAGGAATTAAAAATGAGGTACGTCAAATTCACGAGTTCATTGCTGATCAGCAAGTAGTATCATCGACAAATGATTGTGATCAATATTCAAGACTTATTTTGAGGTTATCTGCCAACAATCATCTGATTCCTTTTACTCATCAATTTTCCAAAATAAATACTAAAAACAGAATAATTATGTTAAACCAATCTAATCATCATGCTATGAAAACTCTAAAATACTTAATTGCAATACCCATGACATTTTTACTGATGTCTTTTTTCTCGTTCACGGAAAAGTCGGCTGTTACCAACATAGGCGAAGAAAATCTTAACAAGGAAAAATTGATTATCGGAGATATTTCCTGGGAGGGAAACACAATTTATAATGATGCTCTTTTAAACAAAGTATTAGGTTTTCAAAAAGGTGATGTTTACAAAGAGAAATTAATCGAAAAGAAGCTGGCTTATAATCCTAATAAACCGGATATAAGTTCTCTTTATATGGACTTTGGATACTTGTTTTTCAATATAGATATAGATGAGGAAATCATAGGGAATACTATCAATTTGACCTTTAAATTGTATGAAGGATCCACAGTTGTTTTTGATAAAATCATTATAAAAGGTAATACAAAAGTAGAAACCCAAAAAGTGTTGAAAATGATTGAATTTAAGAAAGGAGATTTGTTTAGCCGGTCTAAATTAATTCAATCACAAAAGAACATTGCTGAAAGCGGTTTCTTTAAATCAGATGAAGTAGGTATCGATCCCATACCTCATCCTGAAAACAAATCGGTAGATATTGAGTTTGCATTGATTGAATTGTAGATTTAATTGCAGTACAACTTTACTAAAATTATACACCTAAAGTCAAAACTAAATTTGTGGTATGAGGTTCGTATTAATACTTTAACTCTTGTTTGTAGTTTTTCTGGCCTCCATTTAAGAATGACTTAGAAAAATACACTTTCGTTTTAGCAGCCTCAAAGCATTTACAAATCAATATATTGCTAAAAAAATCAATTATAATATTAGAACCAAACACCTATAGATAAAATCTTGTTTGTATCTTTATACAGCAACATGATTATATGTTTTGGAAAACTATATTAGAATTCATAAATCTGAATTTTAATATAGTTTTCGTATTACTTTTTCACATCTGAATTTCTTGTTTGTTGTCATTTGTTTAAATGCAAGACTTTAGTAAATAATACTTCAAATGAAAAGCATCTGTGTTTTTTGTGGATCAAGCATGGGATTTCATCCAATTTATAAAAAATCAGCCATCGACTTAGGTAAACGTATTGCCGATGAAAACATTAAATTAATTTATGGCGGTGGCAGTGTAGGGTTAATGGGTGTACTCGCCGATACTGTGATGGAGCATGGTGGGGAGGTTATAGGAATTATCCCCCGCTTTTTATATGATAGCGAAGTAGGTCATGATGGAGTCAATGAATTGATAATTGTTGATTCTATGCATGAACGCAAACAAAAAATGGCAGAGCTTTCTCATGCTTTTGTAGCTATGCCAGGTGGAATCGGAACGATGGAGGAACTTTTTGAGATATTCACATGGTCGCAATTAGCATTGATTAAAAAACCGGTTGCGCTCTTTAACGTCAATCATTTTTTCGATGATATCATTAATTTTCTAAACAAAATGGTTAAAAATGGATTTTTAAAGATTGAGACTTTCAATTCACTGATAAATTCAAAGAATGTTCATGAGATGCTGGCTAAACTTATGGCATTCAATTATACAGAAACTCCAAAATGGATTGACAAAACATAAAAAAGTCAAATGGTTTCTTATTGATTGGTTCAACATATTTATACTTTTAAAACGCTAAAATTATTCTAATGAAGAAATTAATTGCTCTTTCGCTGACTATCTTGTCATTTGGATATTCCAATTCACAGGACCTCAGTGATATTTTTGACAAAGTGAGTCCTGCGGTAGTTCAAATTAAAACCAAGGAGAAAGAAATTATTGGAACCGGACGACAGCGACAAACTGTTACTGCAGAAGGGCTGGGCTCCGGAATTTTAATATCTGCGGAAGGACTGATTTTAACCGCTGCTCATGTAGTTCAGACCGCAGAAGATGTAAAGGTTGTGTTTAAAAACGAAGAGGTAATTCCTGCAAAAATTATCTCAACGTCAAATACTGCAGATGTAGCATTGATCAAATTGGTCTGGCCACCCTCCGATAAAAATATACACATCCCAAAAGTGGCTGATTCTGATAAAGTAAAAATAGGCCAGGAGATTTTTGTGATCGGTAGCCCATATGGTTTGGCCCAATCGCTTTCCGTTGGGCATATCAGCGGTCGCCACGCAGAAAAAAGCGTATCTCACAAAATGACATTAATGGAGTTTTTCCAAACAGATGCCGCCATAAACACAGGCAATTCAGGAGGTCCGATGTTTAATATGCATGGAGAAGTTATTGGAATTGTCAGCTATATATTGAGTGAGTCAGGTGGTTTTCAGGGGCTCGGTTTTGCCGCAACATCCAACATGGCTACCAGCCTATTGCTTGAGGAAAAGGGTATGTGGTTTGGGGTTGATGCTGTTCTCGTCACGAGTGGCTTAGCAAAAATTCTCAATTTACAGCAGAACGGCGGTATATTGATTCAAAAGGTAGTCGATTTATCCCCGGGTGGAATAATGGGACTGCAAGGCGGGAGCTATAAAATGGAAATTGAGGGTAAAAAATTTACTGTTGGTGGAGATATCGTTCTTTCTATGTTGGGATATAAGATAGAGAGTGAAAAAGATATGATTGAAATAGGTGAAAAAATCAAGAGTTTAAAACCAAAAGATATCATGAAGCTAACGGTAATGCGCGGAGGAAAAATAGAAGAGCTGACCTATACAATTCCGGATTAATAAATCAAATTCAGAAAAACCACAAGCAGATAAGATTGAAAAGAGATTGTTGACACATCAAAACTCACAATCAACTAAAATAAAAAATTAAACCCCGCATATTTAACATTTAATGTTATATTTGCGGGGATGATAACCCGCAGATTAGAGCATAAAATTAGAAAATCATTAAAGGGGAGTTCTTCTGTAGTCTTGTTAGGTCCACGACAAGTTGGTAAAACTACCTTAGCTATTCATATAACGAAATCTTTATCCGCTGTTTATCTTGACCTTGAAAACAGGCTCGATTTAATTAAGGTGGAAGATATTTCTATTTTTCACGAAGAGAATAGTGATAAATTAATTATCCTCGATGAAGTTCAGCGATTACCAGAAGTATTCCCGGAAATACGTGGATTAATTGATAAGGAGCGACGAAAAGGAAATAAAACTGGTCTATTTCTTTTTCTAGGATCTGCATCAATAGAACTATTAAAACAATCCAGTGAATCTTTAGCAGGTCGTGTTTCATTTCATGAACTATTCCCGGTTGACGTTCTTGAATTTGCAAAAAGGAATACTGCAAAAACTAACAAACTTTGGGTTAGGGGTGGTTTTCCAGAAAGTCTGCTTTCTGATAATGATGAAGTTAGTTTAATTTGGAGGCGAGATTTTATAAAAACGTATCTTGAAAGAGATATCCCTCAATTAGGCCCAAGAATACCATCGGAAACTTTAAACCGGTTTTGGACTATGCTAGCACATAATCAAGGTGCTATTTTCAATGCATCTCAACTATCCCGGAATATAGAAGTTAGTAGTATTACCGTTGCCAGATATTTAGATTTGATGGTAGATTTACTTTTGGTGAGGCGTTTGCAGCCATATACAATTAACATTGGTAAACGATTGGTAAAATCTCCTAAGATTTTTGTCCGAGATAGTGGAATTACACATGCCCTGTTAAATATTAAAACCTATGATGACTTATTGAGTCATCCCGTTATTGGTGGTAGTTGGGAAGGTTTTGTAATTGAAAATATTATGGCAGTTACAAGTTCTACTGTTAAAGCCTATTTTTATCGTACCGCTGATGGGGCAGAAATTGATTTGGTATTAGAGTTAGGGCCTCAACAACTTTGGGCAGTAGAAATTAAACGTAATTCTGCGCCTTCAATTTCTAAAGGATTTTATATAGCATGTGAAGACATAAAAGCGGTACGTAAATTTATCGTGTATCCAGGACAAGAAACCTTCAAGATAAAAAATGATATTGTTATAATTTCTCTCTCTGATTTTATGACAGAAATAATGTCACAAGAGTAAAACTTTATTACCAAAACTACCGGAATCCTAATTAAGACCAAACGTTACATAGATGCCAGGCTCTATGGATAACTCTAAATTGCGCCAGCAAGAAAACGCCCTTTTATTCAAGTCTTTGATGATAAAACGTCACAGACAAGCCTAACGCAGAGATCGGACATTATGGACAGTCTCTAATTACTCCACTTAAAACCATTGTAGTTCGGGCACGGAAGTATTTTATCCTTGCGCTTTACTCTGCTGGTTTGGATTTCTGGGAGTAATAATGTGATGGAAATCTCATGTGATCCTCCTGATTGCGGACCAATATCCGAAATAGTAAAATCATAACTATATCCAACTTCTACAAATTGTAGATTTAATCCAAGGATGAAAATCACAGCATCCTGACTGAATTTTTCACTATAATTTTTAGATGTCGGAATGCCTCTGTACCATAACCCCACCATTACAGGGTCAAAAATAATATTAGCTCCTACGTCGAATTGATTGAATTCTCCCTGCGATTTATAAACAAAAGAGGGGGCAATACTGCTCAGTTTCGAGTTCGATAGTATTGAATGCTTGATGGGAATTCTCATACCACCATGCACAGATAACCTCATTGGAAGCAACGCGCGCTCTCCAAGCAGGGAATAATTTGGCCTGTTAATGTGATACGCTGAAAACCCTGCCCAAAAGGTTTTATTATAGATTACAGCCCCGGATGAAAAATCAAAATAGGATTGATTGCCTAATTGACCGATTGCATCATCTGTTGTGG
Organism: Bacteroidota bacterium; assembly: GCA_024280115.1. Classification (GTDB taxonomy): domain Bacteria; phylum Bacteroidota; class Bacteroidia; order Cytophagales; family Cyclobacteriaceae; genus JAAUQL01. The sequence goes on from JAJRQT010000065.1 coordinate 52,431, forward strand.
GGCCATTGTGTATGATCATGTCACCAAATACGAGTTTGTCAAAATCTATGGATCTGGAAGCATATCCGAATGTGAGTCCCGGAGAAAATACCCAACCCTCAGCAATCCTGATTTTGGCAGCATAAGTACCGCTGATAGAAGTATTCCTTAAATTCGCCGAACCTGCTTTATCAGTCATCGCCAGAATACCAAATGCACTACTCCAGTCTTCGACAAGATAATCTGCTGAAGCGGCATAGGTGGTGAAAGCATTTGGAAGCTTGGCCCACTGCATTCGGCTGTTGAAAATTATTCTTGGCTGTTTCACAGAACCGACCAATCCGGGATTCAAATACAATGGAGATGCGTAGTATTGAGAAAACATAGGATCCTGAGCTTCAGCATTACTGAATATTAACAAAAGTGAAAATATTGCGATATATATATTGAATTTCTTCATGCTACCTTCTATCGAATAAGTGTAATGTCTCCAAATTTCATAACTTCTCTCCCATCAATAAATTTGAAATCTATTTTATAGATGTACACATCCGGAGTACAGACCACGCCTTTATAGTACCCGTCCCATCCCCTGTTTGTATCTTCGGTATCAAAGAGCAGCTCACCCCACCTATTATATATTTGCATTTTATAAGCGACCACCCCTTCAGTTACAGGAAAGAAAACATCATTTCTCCCATTACTATAGCGGCTTCCCCCTGTAGGGCCATCCAGGCTTGGTGTAAATGCATTTGGAATTTGTATTTCATTTCCTTCAATTACTTCTACAATGTTTTCATAAACAATGGTGTCCGCGCAGCCTTTACTGGTCCTGGCTATCAGGGTAATGTCATACCGCCCTGTATCCAGATAGGTATGTGTTGGTTCAATCTCAATCGAATTTGAGCCATCTCCAAAATCCCATAAATATGCGTCTGCCAGAAATGATAGATTTGTAGTATAAATGGGATCTTCCGGGAGTTTAACAGTTTCCGGTCTGATCATAAAATCAGCGCTCGGTACTGGAAATACTTCGATAATCAGCCGTTTAACAACTGCATCTGTAATCCCTGATTCATTGTTTGCTTCCAGTTTTACACTATATACACCCGGCCTGTAATAAGTATGTGTCGGATGCTCAGCGGTTGATGTACCCTCTCCCTGTCCAAAATACCAAAGGTATGAATCAGGATTGCCATATTTCGTCAGGTTGGTAAAATTAACAGTCAAAGGCGCACAGCCTTTACCCGGATCAAAAGTGAAATCAGCTTCCGGAACGGTTGGCTGAATATAAATATTTACGGAATCCTCGCTTTCGCAGAACAATTCATCCAGATTGAGTTTAATAGTATAATTACCAGGTCGTTCATATATATGAGGCTTGGGATTTTCGTCATTCGAAACTATTCCATCTCCAAAATCCCAAATATGGTTAGCATTGGTCCTTGTGCTGGTGTTATTAATAGTCACAGTTGCATTTGGGTAAATCATGATTTCAGGATTTGCTACAAATGAAGCTGTCAATTGTGGTTCTGCCGGCACGATAATGGAATGTGCTGTTACATCGCTTTCACAAAAAGCATAGTTTGCTGTCTGCAGGTCAATTTTTACATTGAGATTTTCAGAAGTGGGACCGGGCCGTTGAATTTGATAAGTGAAATTATCCTCTAATGTATCAATCATATAGATATAACTACCCTTTGTAATCATCCAGCTATAATTGACAAGTCCCTTTTGCAAAGCATTTACTTCTATCACCATGTAATCACAACCAATATCAAGCGTATCGATGTCAAACCCTGATTCCGGGATTGGATTCACATTTATTGACAGGGTAGAATCTGCCGAACATATGTCATTGATATCAGCTGTAAGATTTACCTTGTAACTGTTTATCCCCTTTCCAACCGCATCGAAAGTATGTTTAAATTGTGAATTTGATGCAGGATTTTTCTCCTTCAGGATTACACTATCCTGGTAACTAACGGTCCATGTAAAATCATTTGGTAATAGTGATCTGGTAAAATCATCAACCTGGAAATTGACTTCAACCGGTGAACAGTTTTTAGCCAAAGGTTCATAATCTAAATAAATAAATCCCGGCTTGATGGATGGCAATACCTTTACTGAATCAGGGGCACTGTTAAATGCACAGCCATCCTCTGATATCGCTTTTAACATAACTTTAAAAGTCTTGGCTTTTGTTGACCAATTTTCAAAAGTCGCTGTGGTGGATGGAGAATATCCGGAGACCTTAGGATCTGAACGTAAAGTATCAATATATCCACTGCCATAATCTATGCACCACACGTACTCATCAATTATTACCGGTTGAGTAGCGACAGCAGTATTTTCAAACGTAACGGTAAGTGGACTGCAACCTAACAGAGAATCCTTGGTAAATGATGCTATGGGGTTTTGATAAATTTCTACCGGTTTTGTGAAAATGGCATAGCAACCATTTTGGTCATTGGTAGCTCGTAAAGCTATCTGGTAGTTGCCCGGACTGAATTTTTTGCTTAATGTATCCGGCCTTGTCATATCGAATACCATATCCGGTGTAAATGTGACCTTGTCATAATCGAAATCCCATTCCCAACGAATTACCTGGCTATCCTTTACCTTTTGAAGCGTTGTTTTATCGATCAGTTCAACAGGCAATCCCTCACAGGTATTCTCTGACAAAAATGTTGGTTCAGGATTATTATAGACCACAATGTTGACTTCGTCCCGCGTATCACAGAGCGTTATTATATCCCTGGAAATAAGTACTACGCGATAAACACCCGGATTTGAATAAACCTGGGTAAAGGGTACAGCAGCCGCAGAAGAATAACCTGAATTAGGCTCTGTCCGTTGCAAAACATCATTTTCATCATAAAATTCCCATTTCCACTCTGTGTTGATTGTGGACCCAATAGATACATCATTAAACGTAACTGAAAACGTTTCCGAAGAACCGGGAGTTTTGCAAAATTTTGTGTTTGAGGCGCTAATTTGAGCTATGGATGTTGGGGTAACATTCACTATTTTTCAACTATTGCATTACAGCCACCAACAGCATTGTTATCTCCGACAATCAATCTTACCAATTTCTGACCACCGGTAGAAAATGAATACACGGGATTACCCGCTACCTTAGAATCCAATAATCCATCAGCAATATTAGGACCATTGTAAAATTCCCATGTATGTGCAAGGGAAGATCCCGCCGGACCTGTTGATTCATTATCAAAATAAATATTATCATCAATACAGAAATCCCATGTTATAGGATTCGAGCTGTTATCTTTTCTCGTTACAAAATCCGGAGTCGGGGCAGCAACAATTACTATCCTGGATTCTGTGACTCTGGGAGGATTATCACCCCCGGCTGTCGAGGGATTTACAGGCCCGTTTGAGAGATTTTCATCATACTGGTTACAGGTATTCCAATTATTTAATGTCACATAAAAATCTCTACCTACAGGTGCAGTTGCAGGGATTTGCACATTCAGGCTTACCTGGCCTATATCTGTAACAGGGTAAAGCGGTTTGGTGCCTAATGAAGGATTGTAATATGGAAAGCCTCCCGGGGTTATACCATTTACTTTTATATTAGGAATTCTACTTCCATTGGTTCCATGTCCATAAATCCATTGAATCCACCTCGGGTCTGCATTTTCTCTGGCATCAGTCCTTGGAAAACAATTCCAATTACTGTCATCAGAAAAACTGATACTCGATGCAAATCCCGAGCATACTCTATAAACATCAGGATCAGATAACACGATATCCTCTGTCCAGACAATTACATATATCGGCTCCAAAACTACACTGCCTAAAGGATTACATGGATTTTCCACTTCAATCGTTACTTCGTAGCCACATTCTACCGGAGAATTGACATAGGGATGTGAGATGATTGGACCGTTGGGATAATTATTAACCTGGGAATAATCCTCAATAGGACTTCCATCGCCCCAATCCACATGATATACTGTTCCTGGGGTGGAGTTCAGATAAAGCGTTTGAATTTCTACCGTAAAAGGAGCACAGCCACGGCTACTTGTGATAAAATTAAATCCCGGTTCCATGATATCGGCACTTGTGCACTGGGCCTGAGCATCCATGCTGGCAAACCAGAAAACTGATACTGCTGAAAGAAAAAATATAAATCTTTTCATTATGAATTGGCCTTAATGAGTAATATTCAGAAAGCGAAAAACCACTTTCATTGTGCTCTTTAATACTGCAAGTTCTATTAAAGTAGGAATATTTCGGCCTAAAAGCGGCTTTCACGGAGATGGTAGAAGCTGGTTTCAGGTATAGAAAGAAGGTTGATTTTAGTAATAATCACAATTTTCTTTCAGGCCCTATAAAACAAGCAGATGTAAAGTTTTTGCCCGAATAAGAGCTTTTTGAAAAGAGAAAAATTAATTGAAAGAATTATTGGTGATAAAATGAAATTATTAAAATACCATTTTGTACTATTTAAATATATTACGGCGATTATGCTTTAGGAAGATAATCTACCAAATGGCTGAAAAAATCGAATATTAAAGAATATCCGGTTGATAATTAAATATTCATGATAATCTAATCTTGATAATCTTTTACAAAGATAAGCCAGATGCCGGAGAGAAAATTGAGCGTGTTTAATGAAAATACGTTGGATGTAAAAAAGTATACGCCTTCTTCAATTGATGGATACTTTATCATTCCTTTTCCAAAACAACAATTGTATCAAAGCATCGAACTGATACAAAATTAATGGGATAAAAAGCGCCAATCCTCCGTACAAAATATAAATAATGGTCACCCTGAAAAGATCTCGGGCATCACTAAAGTAGCTACCCATGTTGTTGGCTACGATCAAAACGGAAATCAACAGGAACGCAACAGCCATCATCCAGAAAATCCATGCTTTCTTAATACTTTTACCGTTGGATCTTATTGCTGAAGGAGCTGGAGCTAATCGTATTTTATCCATAAGCCGGTCATCAAAATTTGATGATACGGGTTTCACCAGACTTTTATTCAGTAATTCCCTGGCTAATTTATCAATGTCATTATGTCCGTCATTCATAATATCGATTTTATTTCGTGTCCCAATTCCTTTTTCAGCTCGGTATAAAACCTTTTCCGCGCACGGTGCAATATCGTTTTAATATTGGTATTACTAAAACCGGAGATTTCAGCAATTTCTTTCAAACTTTTTTCATCCAGGTAAAACAGCCTTAAAACCATACTATCATTTGGTGACAGCTTTTCGAGTCCTTTATTTATATAATATTTCTGCTCCTGCCCGGTAAGCGCTGAAACAGAATTATTAATATTTGAATATTCGATGCTATTCAATTCATTGATGTCATCAGTATATTCAAAGTCTTTTTTTCTAATGTGTTTCAGCGCTTCATTAGTGACTATCTTGTACAGCCAGGTAGAAAATTTTGATCTTTGTTCGAATTTAGCAAGTGATTTATATGCTTTCAAGAATGCATCCTGAGTAACCTCCTCAGCGATTGGGTCATTTTTCACGATGCTCATCGCCAAAGAATAGGCCATATCCCGGTACTTCTCGATAAAATATCGAAATGCATTGACATCGCCATTGAGGACTTTCCGGATGTAGGTTGAATCCATTCAGAATCTAATCCGCTTGTTTACTGTTATACCAATGAAAGATAATTAAGCTCAATCCACCAAAGAGAAGAATCATCGAAAAATAGGATACAACATCATTTATCAGCGTCATGTAGGTCAGAAAATATCCCATAAATAATCCAACCGCAAGACCTACTAAGAACATTCCTACTTTTAGCGTGGCATTTCGATAATCTTTCTTACGATAAATTTCAGAAATATCTACACCTTTTTCTATTAAAGCCATTTTTTCTTTGTTCCTGGCTCCTGAAACATATTTCACGGTAAGTACTACAGCTACAAAAAAGCCAATGGTGGTAATAAGACCAGTGAGAATACCCATTATTGGAATCATCATAATTTTATAATTTATTTTATAAATATTTTCAGTGATATGATCCTCTTCGTTCCGCGAAGGTTACACATATATATGAGTTTTTTAAATTAAAATGAAAGGTTGGAATCATTCACGCTATCGCAGGTTCTCCGAACCTCATATCTTTACATCATCACTAAATAATACAATTTTTATTTAAATTGAAACTGGAAAAGGGATCTTGATCCGAACATAGATACAAAGATATTGAGTCACAGGAACATCTTTTTCCATGTTTCTTCTTCCAAGAGCAGGAACAGTACTTAAAGGCTGGAAAGATATTCCTGACCTTGCATAATACTATGAGAAATGGCGAAGGGAAGATATTTACTTTTATAAATAAAGCATTGATATGAAAAAGAGGATTTTAAAATTTTCGATAGGCATTGATGTGTCAATGGATAAACTTGACTGCAACTTATCCTACATCAATGAACTACAAGAAATTAAGACAAAAGCGAGTAGGAGATTTAACAACACCCCAGCAGGAATTCGAGATTTAATTGTTTGGTTTAAAAGGCATTGTAAAGAAATTGCCCCATTGGTGGTAGTAATGGAAGCCACAGGTGTTTATCATGAAAATGTGGCTTATTGCCTTGATGATATCTCGGTTAATATTGCTGTTGTCTTGCCCAATAAATCAAAGAAATATATGGAGTCTTTAGGATACAAAAGTAAGAATGACACCATAGATGCACGGGGGCTGGCACAGATGGGAGCTGAAAGATCTTTACCATTATGGCAAAGACCTTCAAAAAGTATATACATGCTTCGAAGTCTGTGTCGTGAGCATGTCTCATTGCAAGATGATATGACTGAAATAAGGAACCAGATTCATGCAATGGATCATGCATATATGAAGAATACACGTAGCTACAAAAGGCTTGAGGCGAAACTTAAATTCATTAAAAAGCAGGAGAAAATCAATAAGAAGGATATTGAAGAAACCATCAGAAAGGACAAAGATCTCCTGGCTAAAGTTGAAAATATCACAGCAATAAATGGAGTTGGGCTAATCAGTGTGGCTACAATAATAGGTGAAACTAATGGTTTTGCCCAGGTAGAGAAACAAGGACAACTGGTAAGCTATGCGGGCTACGATGTGGTTGAAAAACAGTCAGGTAAGCGGCATGGCAAAACCAGGATATCTAAAAAAGGGAACAGCCATATTCGAAGGGTCTTACATTTTCCGGCATTAAATGTAGTCCGGTATGGCACCGAGCCTTTTGCCTCATTCCATCAAAGGCTCATGGATAATGGCAAGCTAAAAATGCAGGCCTATACTGCGGTCCAGAAAAAACTACTCGTCATCATGTGGGCTCTTTGGAGAAAAAATGAAAGGTTTGATCCTGAGCATATTAACCCAAACCTCAAAAAGACAAAGGAAGAAACGAAAGGCAACTCAGGAGAAAACACTTTAAAAGAAAACAGCACATCTACCAAAGTAAATGTGCTGCACAAGATAGATTCCAGTTTACCGGAACCTTCTTTCTTTGATAACAAAATTAACAAATTATCAATAGAAGTCGATGAAAAAGAAAATATCAAAGAAGTACATTGCGATTGTTAAAGTGGCTGATAATCCAGATGGTAGTGCCAGGTGTCTGAAATATAGGTTTAATGACTTGCTGAAATTTACTGCATTTCTGGATAAGGACTGGAGTACTTGGCGTTGGTTCAATGTGTATGACAACAGAAGATTTAGTCAAGGGGAGCAATTAGCTAGCTACACAAATAAACATAGGCCTTTGGCTAGTAGATTGTAATGTCACACTTTTTGTTTTGTACCATTCATCAAAAAGAAACGATTCCAGAATTGGATAAACCAACGAAACCGGAATCGTCCTTTTTGTTTTGCCACACAAAATTAGTAAAACTTGGACTCTTGAAATAATTATATGAATTTATTTGGATTTAAAGACATTACCTGTGAAATAAATGAGTTTGTGGATTCCATCCGTATTACTTACTCAAAAATAATAAGTGATGGTTATTTTTTGGCTTAATCTCATCCCCTTAATGTTGAATAAAACAGGCTTCTTCAAAGACCAAACCGAATGACCATTATCGCCACAGGTTCAGAGAACCTGCGACAGTGAGTCCAATAATTCCAGTAATTCATTCAACTTAGCTAAACAATTATTTCATCTATAGTGTTAAAAATACTGAATTCTGAAAATATAATCCGCTATGAATAAATTCTTGTTCCTGTTTTTAGTAATTCCAGTATTTGGCTGGTCTCAAAACTTTAACTATACCAAAATAGAAGAGCTGGATAAAACCAGATATGAAAATAAAGACTATTATGAAGTAAAGAACTATACCAAAAAGAAACTGAAAAAAAAGGAGGTTAAAAACATTATTTTTTTAATTGGTGATGGTATGGGGGTTTCGCAGGTTTATGCCGGACTTGTGGCAAATAGAGGAAATTTGTATCTAAGAACCATGCCTGTCTCCGGGTTCAATAAAACCAACGCTTCAGATAATTTAATTACGGATTCTGCAGCGGGGGCCACCGCTTTTTCGATCGGAGAAAAAACGCATAATGGGGCGATAGGAGTTGATAAAAATGATGTTCCCAAAAAGACCATACTCGAATTGGCAGAAGAAAATGGTATGAGCACCGGGTTGGTGGCAACCAGTGGGATCACGCATGCTACCCCGGCGTCATTCATTGCCCATCAACCAGAAAGAGGTATGTATGAGGAAATCGCCTTAGATTTTTTAAATACCGATATAGATGTATTTATAGGTGGCGCTCGAAATCATTTTAATAAACGAAAAGATGGTAGGAATCTGCTTATGGAGTTGGAAGTAAAAGGGTACGATGTGGTCGAATCTATGGATTCCCTTAAGTATGCCAAAGGCGAAAAAGTTGCAGCGCTAGTTGCCGAAGATCAACCTGATCCATATTTACATGGCAGAGGTGAAATGCTAAAAGAAGCATCAGAGTTTGCAATAAAGAAGTTAAAGAAAAATAAAAACGGGTTCTTTCTTATGATTGAAGGTTCCCAAATCGACTGGGGCGGTCACGATAACCATGTGCCTTATATCGTCACTGAAATGATGGATTTTGACAGAACAATAGGCGAGGTTTTAAAATTTGCCGCCAAAGATGGTGAGACTTTAGTAGTAGTAACTGCGGATCATGAAACGGGTGGTTTTTCAGTTACCGGTGGCGATATTGCTGCAGGAATAGTCGAAGGAAAATTTACTGGTGGTAGCCATACAGCAGTCATGGTTCCCATATTTGCCTATGGCCCCAAAGCGGAATTATTTTCAGGGATCATAGAAAACACGGACATTTTCTACAAGTTTAAAGAGGCGCTTGGTCTGTAACCCGCGTAATTCTGACAGATTAATTTGAGCCTGTCCTTAAGGTCGTCTTTTCACAAAAAAGCAAATAGCAATTTTCAAATTACAAACAAACTCCAAAATCCAATCAATTAATAATCAAAAGTTTATAAGGTTTGAAATTTTCAATATTGGAATTTATTTGTGTTTTGCCTTTTGTGATTTGGAGTTTATAGACAGAGTCTAATTAACCAACCTTTACCCTGGACAACGGTTGATTAAATAAATAATCTCCGGCGAGATCTTTCAGCTCTTTGGAGGTGATTGACTCAATGGAATCGAACAGATGTGAATAAAAATCTTTTCTTAGTTCGTAAAAATAGATATTCTTCAGCTTTTCGGTAATCGCAAAATAAGAAGTGAATGAATTTAATATTGAACCTTTCAGATAATTTTTAACCTGGGTCAATTCCTCCTGTGAGATAGCTTCGTTTTTAAGACGCTCGATTTCTTTTTCAATCTCCTCTATTGTCTGGTTCAGATGTTCTTTTTTAACCTCAGAATTGATCACGAAATATGCATCATTTTTCAAAGTCACCATATGTGAATATATGCTGTAGGTATAGCCTTTATCTTCTCTGATATTCTGCATTAATCTCGATCCGAAATATCCACCAAATACCTCATTTAATAATAGAAGTTTAAAATAATCTTTGTGATCCCTGTTGATACATCTTTTCCCTAAAAAAACAGAAGATTGCAAACTGTCTTCTTTTTCAGTATAAATATCGAAATAATGTTGTTCTTGTGGGTTTGTAACTGAAAGGTCATTTGACGATGATTGATTACCATCATGTAGCTGAACGATTTTATCTTTAACTGATTCGGGGAAATTACCGGTTAAAAAAACATCGAAGGATCCGGACATCCACTTATTGTAGTAGGCTGATAAATCTTCACTTTTGATCCTCTTAATCCCGGCCTCGTTCATCACATGCCCATATGGATGATTTCCATAAAGTTTAGACCTGAACATCCTTGAACCGACAAAATTATTTTTCTGTTGATTCACCTTCAACTCCTGTAATTGAATTTCTTTCATCAACTCAAATTCCCCTGTCGGGAATGTTGGCAAAAAAAGAATCTCCCGGATCAAAGCATAAATGTGCTCAAAATGCTTTGTCGGGAGATGAAAGCTCAAATTGACATAATCGAAACCTGGAGACACTTCCGCAAATGCGCCATAAGAATCGAATTGAGTAGATATCTCTTTTGAAGAAAAGGACCTAGAGCCTTCCAACAGCATTTTGCCTGTAAAAAATGCTGTACCTGGCATCGATTCAAACCAGTTTCCCGATTTAAATATGAATTCCAATTTAATTACTGGCTGTTCGCCAATATTTAAAAAGAAGAATCTCGATCCATTGTCAAAATGTATGATTTCCGGATCTGGAAGTGTAAACTTATTTGGTTTAACAAAAGCAGGTGCAATGGTTCGGTCAACCATTAATTGGTGTCTTCATCGACTATGGATTCCCTACCTTTAGAGTTATTAAAATCAAAATGAATTGTAAAACGAAGTGTCTCTGCCAGCGGATGCTCTCGCTTTTGTGGAACCAGGTAGGCAAAATCAACGCCAAAGACATTATACCTTAGACCCACACCCATGGTAAAATATTTACTATCTCCTTTGTCATAATCCTCCCAGAAATATCCACCTCTGACTGCAAATAAATCCTTATACCAATACTCTATTCCAGTACTTAACATCACTTCTTTTAATTCTTCAGAAGCTCCATCCGGCGCATCTGTAAATGACCCAAACATACCACTTAGCAATGCTCTGTTAGGATCTTTACCCCGATCAATTATTGGATCATTATTTTGATCCAGTACTAATTTTCCATTTTCATCGACAAGATAAACAGGAGGCGTTGGCACCATTAATTTACTAAAATCCAAAGCAAATGTAAGGCTGTTGTAAGGATCCAAATTCAAAGTGTATGCACTACCTATTCTTAGGGCTGTTGGAATAAACTCCTTTTGGTCATCATTTGAATAGGTGATTTTATTTCCGATATCTGTTATCGTGGCGCCTAAGGCCAAGTTAGAATTTTTACCGATGTCTTTAGCCCAATACCATCCGATATCTGCAGCAAGACTCTGTCCGGCCTGGCTATCAGTTGTACTTGAAAATACATTCCCGGTAAGGTTTGATCTAATATATTTCAAAGTGATGCCCAAGCTCATATTTTCAGAAAGTAACCTTGAATAGGACCCCGAAAACGAAAATTCACGCGGATTAAAGTTTTGTAAGTATTCTCCAAACTCATCCGTAAACTGGATATCACCGAGATCAAAATAACTCAATGAAATTGCTACAGCCTGCTCTTTATTAATCTTATAATAACCAGACAAATAAGACAGACTCATGTCGTCAATCATTTTGCCCAACCACGGTGTGTAGGACAAACTAAAGCCTATATCGTTTTCTATATAGGCAAGTTTGGCAACATTCCAATGGGTTGAATTGGCATCGGGTGATGTGGCAACTCCTACATCTCCCATAGCGCCGGCTCTGGCATCAGTTGCGATTAATAGAAAAGGTACGGCTGTGGTTATAACCCGCCTGGACGTATCCTGACCTGCAATGTTTACCTGCGCCTGCGAGACTTGAATTGCTGCAAAAAGTGCGCAAATAATAAATATTAATTTTGCTTTCATTATGATAAAAAGATAACGCGCCTTAAATATAATTAATTAATAATTACCAGTTTTTGATTTTCCTGTTTTTTACTGCCATCGTTCAAAGAACGAATAGATAACTTAAATATATATACTCCACTCAATAATTTGCTTCCGTTATTTTCACGCCCATCCCAAAATAAATCTGAAATTCGGGATTCGCTGTTTTCTTTTATTATTACAAATTGCTTCACGAGCTTTCCTTGAGTAGAATATACATCGATCATTATTTCTAAATCGTCTCCCGCCCTGTTATGCTCAAAGCTAAACTGAGTATAATCACTAAATGGATTCGGGAAATTAATAAGCTTTTCAATGGCAAGTTTTTCATCCGTTACGACCAAAAACTCAATTTCAGCCTCATTCTCATTATTATGTGTGTCCCAGGCTTTTAACTGAATTTTATGGGTACCAATAGATAAGTTTTTATAAGGATATGTAACCAATCCTTTTTTGTATGTATCTCCTTCGCTTAAATAATACTCATTGACCACTGTTTCCAGGCTATCATCCAGAATAGCAGTCAGCTCCTCACCGGATTCAGAATTAGAAATACTTATGCCACTTTCATCACTCAATTTCGCAACTAACAAGATGTCCGGTCCGGTTATACCTCCATTTACAAAGCTGGTATCATTGATAAATAATTTTATTTCCGGAGGAGTGCTGTCAGCAATAAAATCATCACTTTCTCCACCGATTATAAATTCAATATCTGATCCTGCAGCGTCAAATTTATGTGACATATCAACGGCATACATACTGATTTTTCCTTTTTCAAAATCATAGGTGATGTTTTTAGGTACTATAAATTCAATATAAAATTCCCCTTGATCAACACTTACTTCTCCCTTAAACAAAATATTGTCACGAGCTAAAAATTTCATCGGCCGGTCTTCATTGCCTAACGTTTGAATTTCTGAAGGTTGGTCAAATACCGTCACTGTCAACTTTCCATTGAAATTGCCGTTAACCTGCTTTTTTGAATTGATCACATTCCCTTTCAATTTCACGGGGCTCAATGCGCTGAGGGTATCGCCCGGTTGATAAGTATCTTCATCCGCCTTTAAAACAATTTTTTCTGTTGCATAAGCCAATGTCATTGATGGATCTGCTAGTAATGAAAAATTTCTATTGACACTTCCATTTAATGACTGGTTTTTCGTGTTCCTAAATATTTCACCAAGAGATCGGTATCCACTATCATCCTCCTTAAACACATTTTTATAAAATGCTTTGTTGAGAATAAAGTTTGTACTTGAAAAAACAGGTCTCGCTGTCGTAAGCAGTCCAATAGCACCCCCTTCAGGATTTAACAACAAAAACTCAGCACCTGAAATTGCTTTAGGGTTGTCATGTCGCCCAAACTCACAAGTGGCGGTGACAAATAAAGGCAGCTTATTCCGGTTTTTAAATGCTGAGACCGAAGATATATTCAGAATTGTTTCCGAAGTCCAGCGCGTAGCAGAACCGTGACCTGTGAAATTGAACATCAGGGCCCCTTTTTCTATAGATCTTTCTATGGCTTCGTTGACACCTGGCGCCGACTCTCCTATGGAGGTATTCACCTGCTCATAGGCATCCATATATATTTTATTTACATTAAATTGAGTGTATGACGTATCAACAAGGTTGGTTAGGCGGTCAGCATCTCTTTGGTGCAAATTTCCATCTCCGTCATCAGCAATAAAAATAAGCTCGTTGCGCCATGGACCGAATGTAGCTTCATTTGTCGCATAATTATACAATTTATCAACCATTATTCTGGCTTCTTCAATGGATTTCACGGGGAGTCTTCCAACGCCAATGTCCATCAATTGATCTCCTGAATAGGACTCCTCCCATTCACCTTCATCATCATTTAGAAAACCATAATAATCATCAGAGGAATAACTATTTATCGGATGGAGCGAATTTCTTGAAGTGTAAATTGGCACAAAATTGGTGTTCTTATCTATGCGGTCTTTGTAGTCAAAAGATCCTTTTCCAAAAAGTAAAACATTTTGAAGTCTTTCATCACCAGTACCTTGGTTATACAGAAATCTTATAAAGTCACGGATAGCAGTTACGTCCTGCTTTCCCGATGAAAACTCATTATATATTTCCCGGGTAGTTACAACTAATACATCTAATCCATCATGACTTCTTCTCAAATCAGCCAGCCTCTCAGCCTCACTTAAAAAGCCCGGATAGGATACAATGAGCAGATCAACATTGGGAGCGCCGTGAAGATTTTGATTATTAATTTTGATCGTTTTGCCAGGAATTAAATACTCTGCATTATTGAAAATGATGAATTCTCTCAATTCTGAGCTGAATGCACCAAATTGTACTTCATCACTATTGAGTGAAAATTTCTGAATATATGGTTTTAACGGATTTGTAATATCCCAAATCTTGAAGGTCGATGCAGCATTGGTAATAGTATAGCTTGATATGGCATTTCCTGTACTTGCAACTGACCTGAATCTCATTTGGTTGCCAAAAAGCTTCAATTCCCTTTTTCCAAAAACTTTCAGGTAGTTGAGATAAGCAGCCGATTTCCCAGTGCCAGTAGGGTTGAATGATAATTGAACCGTGATTTTTTCTCCTGGAGGAAAATCAGATGTATTTATCGTGAAATCATCCACCTGATTTGAGCCCTTTGCAAGGTAATATCCCTCTACAATATTGTTGATATTTTGTTGACCCAATACAGCGCCATTCACTTTTAGATCAAGAGATGCTTCTGCATAGGTTTGACCCATAACAGCAGAGGTTACTATTAACTCAGTATTGGGAACCAAGCCGGGAAAATCAAAGGTCAAGTCATAAGTGAGGGTAAAATCAAATTTTTCTCCATACCAATCCCTTCCGGAGTTAATGATATTGATTTCATCTTTTTCGTAAATGATATAATCATCAAACTGATTGATCATTGGATGATTTGCTCCGAGATCTTCTTTTTCTTTAATGCGTAAACTTTCCCCCTCTGAGATATTGAAAAAATAAAAACTGGTATCTGAATAAAAGTTCTTTTTGTAAAATAATTCTCCTGATTCAAGTACGGATACATCATTCGGGCCTTGCCCATAAAATAGCACGAAATCCTCTGCATCAAATCTACCGTCTGACTCCCCTGAAATGTAAATCGCATTTTCAGTTAAATCCACAGGTCTTTCAATCCTGTTTATTTGAGGAAGCATTCCTCCTCCATTTCCATAAATTTTGAATCGGTTTGGGTTTTTACCCGCCAAATCTACTCCGGCATCTTTCAAATATTTATAATCCAATTTATAAACTCCCGTCTCAGTTACCGGAATTTTAAACCATTCTCCGGAAGCCAATACAGAATTGCCATTACTTCCTCCGGTTCGCAAATTCGTGCTGGAATTATTCGATTTTTCGGCCTTTAGTCCTATCTCTATATTGTAAATTTTGAAATATTTCCCCGAGGTAGAATCATATTGAATGGGAATAATATCAAGCAGTACAACACTTTGATCACGGTCTTTCAGGTGTCTGAAAGTAACAACTTCAAAATCTTTAGAATACTTTTGCACAAGGATTTCAACTTCCTGCGCAGTAGCCTCCGATTTGTAAATGTTCAGTATTTCCAGTTCAGCGATTTGAGTATTCGGAGCCTGGATAGAAAGCAACGGTAATCCATTAAACTTTTTCGGGTAGGTTGCACCTTCAACAGAAAATCTATTGAATCCATTATTATTCCAGTTTATTGAAATTTTAATCACAGAGTCATCGATTTTCATTGTATCAAATGAAAACAATAGCAGCACTGTGATAAAGATCAGGGCTGAATTTAATATGGAAGCCGGTAATCTCAATACATATTAATTTTATGTAAATATGTTAACTGTCGTTAAAGTACTTTGGTTATCGAAATTCTATTTTCAAAAGGTAGGCTAGCTCTGCTTACAAAAGTAACGATTATTCCGCAATTTTTAGTGTCAGCGACAAAACAACGTATAAAACTATGATCAGGGGAAGTGCCATAATTTTTAAAAATGCCAAAAGAATCAGAGAAATTACAATGAGCAAGTATCTGGACCAGTTGTTACTAAATGCAAAATCCTTGAATTTGAGAGATATCAATTTTATATCTGAAACCATCATCAGAGATAATAAAACAGCGATTCCAATCAAAGTGTAGTCTTTCAGCAGGAATTCACTGAAGGCCGATTTCTCCAGCTCTTTGATAAATGGGAAAACACTCACAAATATGGCAACTGCCGGAACCGGGAGGCCATAAAATGTGTCAGTTTGCCGGGTATCATTGTTGAACCTCGCCAATCTTAAAGCACCGAAAATAACAATTAAATATGCCATGTAAGAAAATCCATTACTTTCTCCCTCCTGGGTAATCATTGAAAAAATAATGGTAGCTGGTAAAAAACAGAAAGTGATAAGATCAGCCAGTGAATCCAGGTCTTTTCCAATGGCTGAGAATTTTTTTAACATCCTGGCAGAAAATCCATCAAAAAAATCAAATATAGCCCCAACCCAAATCATGATAGCTCCTGTCTGAATATCTCCATTAAATACGGCGATTATACCATAACATCCGCACGCAAGATTGCAAAGGGTGAGAAAATTTGGGATATGCTTAATCACCTAATTATTAGTTTGTTGCCTCGCCACAAAAAGGATTGTATTGCTTTTCATATCCAATGTTGGTATTTGGTCCATGTCCGCAGTAAACCGTCATGCTATCAGGAAATTTAAAAAGTTGGTTTTTTATGCTATCTATGAGCGTATTGTGGTCTCCTCCGGGAAGATCAGTTCTGCCAATGCTTTCCTTGAACAACACATCTCCGGCTATACATATATTTTCCTTTTCATTTACAAAAGCGATATGTCCGGCAGCATGACCGGGTAGGTAGAGCACATCAAGTGTCGAATTTCCGAATTCAATTTTATCACCGTCCTCGATATATGCATCAGGATCACAATGCTCATAAGCTGGAAAACCATAAATTGGCGCAACGAATTTGGTGGCTTTCAGATTATCCAATTCCTTTTTATGGACCACCAACTTGACACCATATTCATTTTTTATAAAATTATTCCCAAGAATATGATCTATGTGGCAATGCGTATTGATCAATAGTTTAACCTTCAGATCATTTTCTGCTATATATTGTTTCAATTCATTTTTTTCGTCCGCTTCGTAACATCCAGGATCTATGATGATGCATTCCCTTGTTTCATCAAAAACTATGTAAGTATTTTCTGATAGTGCATTAAATACAAATTGTTTTATTGTCATTGTCGTATTTTTTTTGAGACAAATTTGGTTTAAAAATATATAATTTCAAGCTTTTTCTTTAATTCGCTTTATGAAGTACGATTACCTCATCATTGGTCAGGGATTAGCAGGGAGTATTTTGGCGTATCATTTATTGAAATACGGAAAGATAATTGCTATAATCGATGAAAGGGAATCCTTTACAGCTTCAACTGTTGGTGCAGGTCTTGTGAATCCTATTACCGGACCTAAAATGGTAAAATCATGGAAATCAGAAATTCTTTTCCCTTTTCTAAAAGATTTTTATAGAGAGATTGAAATTGAAACAGACACAAAATTTTTCACAGAGAGGACGATTTACAGACCATTCGGATCTGTTGAAGAGCAAAACGATTGGTATGGGCGCTCTTCCCGAATAAATTACCAAATGTTCCTAAAAAGAATTTGTGAAAGTGGCGCTCATGATTCTATTGTAAACGATCAATTTGGCGGTGTGGAAATTTTGGGATATGTATTGAATATGGCCCTTTTCATTGAAACCATGAACAAATACCTCGTGAGCAGGTGTAATTATATTGAAACTCATTTTAATGAAGATGATCTTGAAATTGGGCGAGAAAGCATAAAATATCATGGTATCGAAGCGGCAAAAATCATATTTTGTTCAGGCTACCATATCCGGGATTCAAAATATTTTGGGTGGACACCTTTAGTACCGGTAAAGGGCGAATTGCTCAATTTAAAAATGAATTCCGATTTTGAAACTATTTATAATAGATCGTGTTTTATTATTCCACAAGGGAAGGGCATCTACAAAGCAGGATCTACTTACGACAGAAAAGATCTGACACCTGTGCCAACCTTAGTGGGAAAAAATGAAATAACAAAAAAACTTGATGCGTTATTAAAGACAGACTATGAAATTATGAATCACGCAGCAGGTATCAGGCCGGGAACAGTAACCAGAAAACCATTGATCGGTGTTCATCCAGAGCATAGGAATTTAGCGATTTTTAATGGAATGGGAACCAAAGGTGTTTCATTAGCCCCATTTTTTGGAAAACAATTCACAAAATATCTTGAAGAAGACAATAATCTTGATGAAGAAGTAGATATTAAAAAGTATTATTCATTATATTTCAAAACACATTTTTCTATAGGAATTTGAGGCAATTTTATACCATATCAATTTTAGCAATAGTTTCCCTGGCATTCACTAGTTATAGTGTTTTTGCGCAGGAAGCGATGGAAAAATTTGGTAAAAACCGAGTCCAGTATAAAAATTTTAAATGGCGGTATTACAGTACTGAGAATTTTGATATTTACTTTTACGATGGTGGAAATGAAATTGCTAAAATCGCCACAAACTATCTAGAAAAAGAATTTGACAGAATCACCGATATACTCGGGACTGTCTCATATTCCAAAACAGAAATATTTCTCTACAATTCACCAACTGATTTATTACAAAGCAACATTGGCGTCAACGACAACAGTTTTGACGTAGCCGGTCAGACAGATTTTATAAGGCCATTGGTAGAAATTGCCTATCCTGGAAATGCAGAAGAATTTAAAAAAGTACTGGTCTATAAGGTTTCTTCCATGCTCATAAATGATATGATGTTTGGAGGAAGTCTTTCTGATATGTTCCAGAATAGCTATTTACTATTGCTTCCCGAATGGTTTATGAACGGAGCTGCCAGGTACACTGCCTATGGCTGGGATGTGGAGATGGACGATTTTATTCGGGATATGATCCGCAATAAAAATGTAAAACGCATGGCAAAATTTACCGGCTATGAAGCTGAACTTCTCGGCCAGTCAATATGGAATTTTATTGCAGAAAGATATGGTCAAAGCTATATTTCCAATATCCTCAACCTGACAAGGATCATTAGAAATGAAGAGAGAAGTATTTCAGGTACTATTGGAATTCCATATAAAAGTTTTATTGCCGAATGGAGTAATTACTACCTTGAACAAACTTCCTTTATTGATCAAAATTACATATTGCCGGATAAAGGCACCAAGGTAAATTCCAATAAAAAGGGTGTTATTATCAAGGATGTAAAGATAAGCCCTGAGGGAAACTATTATGCCTATACCATCAATAATAAAGGTAAATACAAAGTGATATTGAGGCATATTGGCAAAAACAAAGAAAAAGTAGTGCTCAAAGGTGGATATAAGGTAATAAATCAGGAGCCTGACAAAAATATCCCGTTGTTAAGTTGGAAGGATGAGAATACCCTTGGCATTATCAATACCAAGTATGGAAAAAATTTCCTTTGGATTTATGAGATTAGCTCTAAGAAAAAAGTAAAAAAGGAACTGACAAGAATTAATCAGGTAAAGGATTTTGATATTGTCAGAAATGGAAATTTAGCAGTTTTAAGTGCCGACAGAAATGGTGACAACGATTTATACTTAATAAGCCTCAGGCGAAATTCCATCAAGAGAATTACCAGTGATTTTTACGATGATGTGAATCCGCGATTTATTCCCGGCACCAGTTCCATTATTTTTAGCTCTAACAGAACTACGGACAGTATAGATGTAAAAGGTCAGAAAATTGAGAAAGTTTCAAACACTTATAACATTTTCATTTATAATATTGATTCTACAAAAAAAACAGTTCACAGAATTACAAACAACCTTAGCAAAAGCGTAAAACCTTTAGCCGTAAACTCAAATGAATACTATTTCATAAGCGATCAGCAAGGAATTAATAACCTTTATAAATACGATTTATCAAAAAAAATATACCACCAGGTCAGTAATTTTGGATCTGGCATAAAAGATTTCGACATCAGCTATGATAAGCAGTACTTCAGCTTTGTGATGTCTGAAAAAGGAAAGGATAATTTATATCTGAAGCAAAACTATAATCTCGACCAAAATATTTTTACAGCACAAACAAAAAGACAACAATACCTGATTGCAAAATTTGTGACTCAAAGATTAAAGGAATCTAAGAAAAAGAGGGCGCTTGCTAATGTAAATAAAGACTTAATGCCCGAGGTTGAAGAATCAGCAAATGAAAAACCAATAGCGGGTCAGCCTGAAGTAACCAAATTGAAATCGTCATTTCTAGATCAATACACAAACAAAACTTTTGAAGGGACAGGTGACGCACTAGTAAATACGAGGGACTATCAATTTAGCAATCCGGGCCAGGGATTAATAGAAGAAAAAACCACTAAGAAAGAGTCTAAAGATCTACTGGATACTGACAATTATGTATTCGATACCGATGTGGTAAAAAGTAAAAAAGGCAGGGGGTCATTCTTAAGCTCCTACCGGAAATTGAGAAAAGAAAGCGATGTGGCAGGTCCGTTTCCATATGAAACAAAGTTCAGCGCAGATAATATTGTGACTTCTTTTGTAATTGATCCTTTAATTGGTTTTGGTTTAAAATTAGAAACTCAAATGAATGACCAATTGGAAAATCATAAGTTTTATGGTGGAATTTTGGTGACTACAGATCTGAAAAGCGGGAGTTTTTACGGGGAATACAGGTATTTAAAAAACACAGTTGATTTTCATGCACGCTACGCTCGAAAATCTCTATACCGTCCGACAGAAAATTCTTCTCAGAAATATACATTGAACACTTACGAACTTGGGGCCTCGTTACCTTTTGGCGTTACAAGCAGACTCTCTGTAGTACCTTTCTTCGAGACAACAAGATTCTGGGACCTGGATCCAACTTCCGTTTTATTTCCGCCAAGCGGCCCCGTTACCTCCAACATTAATTATGCAGGTGTGAAATTTGAGTTTATTTATGATAATACGACCGTTGGTGGAATGAATATTATCCAGGGAACAAGAGGAAAAGTAGGTTTTAAACTCAATGAGGGAATCAACGATAGTCAAAAGTCTTTTTCAAATATTTACCTGGATTTAAGACATTATCAGAAAATTCACAGGGAGATTATTCTGGCAACCAGGCTATTTTATGGAAGATACTGGGGTGCAAATCCACAAAAATATCTGCTTGGAGGTATGGATAATTGGTTATTTAACAACACAAACAATACTGGCGAAGGAGATCCTCTACGGCATTCTGTTGGTGTCGATAACAGTAATATATTATTTGTGGAGTATGTGACGAGCCTCCGGGGTTTTGACTATAATACTTTCAATGGAGAAAATGCCCTTTTATTTAACGCGGAGCTGAGATTGCCCATTATCAAGTATTTGCACAGAGGACCAATCGCATCAAACTTTTTCAGAAATCTTCAGTTTATCGGTTTTTATGATATAGGTTCAGCATGGACCGGCCCTTCTCCGTTTGCTACAGAAAACAGTGTAAATACAGAAATATTGGCACCGGCAGGCTCCCCGTTTAAAGCAAGGATACAGAACTTTAAAAATCCCTGGTTATCGAGTTACGGATTTGGTGTTAGAACCGTGTTACTCGGATATTATGTTAAATTCGACATTGCCTATCCAATTGAGGATCAGGTGAGAAAAAGCACTAAATTCTTAGTGACTTTGGGCTATGATTTCTAATGCTTCAATCACAATAATTTGAATCTTTTTTACAGAAAATTTGGAGAAGGCGAGCCACTTTTCATTTTGCATGGATTATTCGGTTCTTCTGACAATTGGGTAACAATTGGCAAACAATTTATGCATAGGTTTCAGGTGGTAATCGTTGATATGCGAAATCATGGTCAATCTCCACATAGTGAACAAATGGATTATCAGTCTATGGCTACAGATATTTATGAGCTGGCAAATAATCTTAGACTAAAGCAAATCAACTTACTGGGTCATTCAATGGGTGGAAAAACAGGGATGACTATTGCAGAGCAATACCCAGGATTAATTAAAAAGCTCATTGTGGCTGATATATCTCCCAGGAAATATCCCATCCGTCACCACCAAATAATTGATGGCCTCCTAAGCATTGATCTAAAAAATATAGAAAGTCGCAAAGAAGCGGATGTAAAACTGGCTGATTTCGTCCCCGAATATAGCGTGAGACAATTTCTCCTGAAAAACCTGGAAAGAGACGCTGAAAAAGCCTTTAAATGGAAATTAAATCTTGAGGTAATTAACAATAGATTAGAAGATGTCGGAGCTTCCACGATTCCAAAAACTAAAATTGAAACGCCAACATTATTTATACGGGGTATCAATTCCAATTACGTGACAGACGATGATATCATGGAAATCAGAAAATATTTTTTCAATTCCAGGGTAGAATCTATTGGGAATGCGGGCCATTGGCTTCATGCAGAGCAGCCAGAAGCATTTATAAATACAATTTTAGAATTCCTTGAATATTAACGAAATTTATTGATCAGATATATTATCAGAGAAATCACAAGACTTATCAAGATGCTGCTTGCCAACGGAAAATGAAAAGAAAAATTCTCCCTTTTAATGTTGATATCTCCGGGTAACTTTCCTAAAAATGAAAACCCGTCAAAATAATGGATTACAATGCCGATGATAATTAAAATTACTCCTATTATTATAAATATTTTTCCCACCTGATATTTTGATATGGATAGACAAAAAAAAGGCAATCTCTACTTAATTCCAACTCCATTAGCCGGGAATACCCTCGATAAAATAGAGACCCGGCAACTTCAGAAAGTTGTAAAAAACACAAGTTTGTTTTTAGTTGAAAATATCAGAACTGCAAGACGCTTTATAAGCAGTTTAAAACTTGGTATCGAAATTGATAAGCTACATTTTGAAGTTTTAGATAAGAATACAACGTCAAAGGAAACGGGTAAATTATGCACTCCATTATTAAAAGGTCAGGATATTGGCATAATGTCGGAGGCCGGTTGCCCGGGGATAGCTGATCCTGGAAACCTGGCTGTAACCTTTGCCCACTCCAATGACATTAGGGTTGTGCCACTTGTAGGGCCATCGTCAATCTTCATGGCACAAATGGCTTCAGGATTTAACGGGCAATCATTTGTTTTTCATGGGTACCTGCCAATTGAGAAGCAAAAAAGAATACAGGCAATAAAGATCATTGAAAAAGAGGCCAGAAGCAAAAACCAAACACAAATATTCATGGAAACCCCATATCGGAACAACCAGCTTCTTAGCGATATTTTGAAAACATGCCAGCCCTATACAAAGCTATGTATTGCAAAAGATGTATCGGGAAGTAATGAAATGATCAAAACGAAAATGATAAAAGAATGGAGAAAATCTGTTCCTGAACTCCACAAAGTACCTTCGATTTTTTTAATATTATAGCATTGCGGATCACCAGTGTTAATCAGTATCTCTGAAGTTGGCGACATCCTGCTTTTTCGATTTTATAAATTTCACCATTTTTTCATTCTTTTTCAGTTTGAGCTGAATCCAGAGAAATTTTGCAAAAACGATCATCAACGCGAGTCTGAATATCATATATGCCAACGGGATCACCTCAAAAAATAGTGAAGCACCACTGCTTTCTAATAAGGACTTATCGACAGGACCTTTAGGAAACAAACCATAGGAAAATTCCAATATCGTGTGGCCAAGGTGGAAGAATAGCGCAAGAACAACCATTAGATATGAAGACTTTTTCCCCACGCGATTTAATATAAAATATATCAGACCTATCACAATAAAAATCAACACATTGGCAAAGTGATTTTCTTTAAAAATGAGTGAGAATGCAAGGATGATTATTGCTATAAATCCGAATATTATTCCGAATGACAGGATGCCTTTTACAGACTTATCCGAATCCTCAATGAGATCTTCCAATCTAAGGAGTTTGGCATTATAAGAGATTTTTTCTGCTTTTGTACCCCTTTGAGGAAATCCACAGTATTGGCATTCAGTTTCTGATTCTGCAATGGTTTCTGTGCAATTTACGCATTGATTTTTACTCATATGGTTTTGAATAACCGCTAATTAGAGCCTTACTATAAACTCGGTGTCTGATTCAGAAAGTTTGCTATCAAGCCTCGCCTTCCTTAATACGAAGTACGGCGGACAAGGGCTTGGGCAGTTCGAAAAATGTGAGTTTACATTTCATAAATGATCATTTTGTGAGCAAGCCTGCCTCGCCGGTAGGCGGGCGAAACGAAGATAGCAGACTTTATGGACAGACACTAATTAATTCGAGCAAATTCAATAAAATCTCCTTCCTTTATCCCATATTTATCACAAAATCCAGCGGCAGTTTCTACTACATATTTGGCTTTTTTAAAGGAGGGAATCGGCGACACAGAATATGGTTGGGTATGCGGATAGATGGTCACAATTTCCTTATTTCCATTTATATAAATGATGTCAAGCGACATTTTGGTATTGCGCATCCAAAATGACTGTGGCCGTTCATATTCCATAATAAATAGCATCGCTCGATCGTAGGGCATACTGCTTCGATACATCATCCCTTGCGTCCGTCTCTGGTCATTTTCCGCTATTTCTATATCAACCAGTTTGAGGGTATCTTTTTCGGCATTTTGAAAGACAAGGATGCCCTCCTTCGAAAATTGTGGTTCCATGGTTATGGATTTATCGGCTTGTTTAGGAACGCTTTTCTTTGAATCGAAGAAGATAGGTTTCAATATATAAAGAGAAAGTGCCAACAATAAAATCGCAGCAATGATAATCCCTTGCTTGTTTTTTTTCTTTTTTGTCACTGATTTTTCAATTTTGCTGCAATTTATTTTCAAGTTGAAGATATTAAAAATTTATTGCGCTTTAATTATTACATCAATAACTAGTTATTCAAGTTTTGATCTAACTATCCATTATTTTAGCATGGAGTATTCCCACGTGTTGGTTTTGTGACCAACTTGTTGTCTGGCTCATGCGGAATATTTGGAATGAATCAGATAGCCTGTAAAGACAGGCCGGACATTAAGATGAGCGTTTATTATAAAAAAGCATTAACTCGGTTAACCGGTTGCTGTCATTACTTTTAAAATAAAATTGCTTACCCGCTTCTGTAACTTTCCCGAAGTCCAGTAACCAAAGTGAGATAGAATGTTCCAGAAGCTCAACAGATTTCCAACGCCAATCTGAATGTCCTCAACATTTGCATTTGCATAATGTTCATTAATAAATTTAATAGGATAGCCCAATGGATCATTTCTATCAAAATAATTTTCCCATAGTGCAAGGGCCTTCAATTCTGGCAGGATATTTTGAATGGGAAATTGAATTGGTTGTAGTTCGTCAATTTCAGAAGATGATGAAAATATTGGTATATTGTTACCAAAAGTAAACAGGCCTACAAGCGTTTCAAATCGCTCAAAAGCCGTATTACCAAATGGATCATTTTCACCTGCATGCTGCCGGTCCCAGATATAATTATTCATAATCTCGGTGCCCATGGAAGATGCAATGATAATTAAAGGGGCATGCTCAATTACCCGGTTTTGCAATTTAAGAATTGAGTCGTAAACCATTAGATGAGTCTTTTCATACACCTGATCTGGTAAATTGGGTTTTCCTCCATAATTTATTAAATCAGCTATGTTAGTAATGAGAAACTTCCTCAACATCCTCGATTTTAATTTGAGATCTTCACTGTCAAGCATTCGCTCAAGAAGTAATTCCTGCTGACTTTGAAGAGGCTCATACCAATCTATGTATTCATAGGCAATATGATTTGTATTAATATTATGTTTTGTAAGTCGTCTGTTTATTTTTTCAATGAATTTTTTTTGGCGATTAAATCCTGTGCCTCCGGATCCTCTTATCACCAGAATACCCAATTTTTCCATGGTACAATTTTTTAATAGTTGATTGAACAAGGAATTTACTCAATTTTTACCGGGAAAATATTTAATATTTTTAAAATGTATAATATGCTTGACATGGAGAAATGGTAATTCAAAAAACTCAGAACTAATTTACTCACAGGAATAGGCAGGAAGATTGGAGTTTAATAAACAAATTATAGTATCATTTCATAAACAGTCTGTGTATTATTTTATTCGATCTTTCAGTATATTTATTAATTCTAAACTATAATATCTTTTCTTATGAAATTCATAATATATATCCTCGTATTTTTTCTAATCCATTCTGCTATGGCACAACAAAACTCTATTGGTATTTTTCAGTTCAACGATGATGTAGGAAATCCTCAAAAGGAAGGAACTACAAATTATAATCTTGCTGATCAGTACTACACCATAAAGGGGGCAGGTTATAACATCTGGTTTGAGCGAGACGAGTTTCAATTCGCTTATAATAAAATTGAGGGAGATTTCATACTATCCGCAAATTTTGAGTTTGAAGGTAACGGTACCGATCAACACAGAAAAATCGGTTGGATGATCAGGGAATCTATGGATGAAAATGCACCTCATGCAAGCGCTACTTTGCATGGAGACGGTTTGACTGTGCTTCAGTGGAGGGAATTGAAAGGAGCCTTTATGCGAGATCCTGAAGATCAGATTTTTTCTCCCAAAAGTTATTACAACATTTTACAATTGGAACGTAAGGGTAATGAGATAATTTTTCGAGCGGCACATGATAATGAACCATTACAATTGATAGGATCTCATAATATGGAAAATATGCCAAAAGAGGTTTTGGCAGGTTTGTTTATTTGCTCTCATAATCCGGATGTAGTGGAAACAGCAAAGGTCTGGAATGTTAGAATAGACCGTCCCGTTTCAGATGAATACAAACCTTACCAAAGTGGATGGCTTGGATGCCGAATGGAAATTTTGAACGTTTTTAACGGAAAGAGAAAAGTCATTTATGAACAGCCTCATCGTTTTGAAGCTCCAAACTGGATGCCCGATGGGAAAAAACTGCTTTTTAATATGGATGGATCATTATATACAATCCCGGTAGAAGGGGGAGAAATCGCTAAGTTAAACACCGGTTTTGCAAATAAAATTAATAATGATCATGGCATTTCCTTTAATGGAAAATTATTAGCTATCAGTCATAGTCGGGATGATAATACTGGAAGTGGCTCTACTGTGTATGTATTGCCGCTGGAAGGGGGCACACCCCAACAAGTAACGGAAGGCACGCCTTCTTACTGGCACGGTTGGAATCCCAATAACAAGGAAGTCGTTTATGTAGCAAAGAGGGGCAGAAATGAAAGTTATAATATTTATAGCGCCTCCATCAAAGACGGGAAAGAAACACAGTTGAGTTTTAACGAAGGCTCGCATGTGGACGGACCTGAATTTTCTCCCGATGGAAAATATATATATTACAATGGAAATCAGTCAGGAACCATGCAGATCTGGCGCATGAAGCCCAATGGATCAGAAAAGGAGCAAATCACTTTTGATGATTATAATGATTGGTTCCCTCATATTTCACCCGATGGGAAATGGATAGCATTCATCTCTTTTTCAAAAGATATCCCTGTGGATTCACACCCTTCTTTCAAAAGAGTAATGCTGAGATTGATGCCTGTTTCCGGTGGAGCGCCAAAAGTAATTGCTTATCTGTATGGAGGGCAGGGAACTATAAATGTGCCTTCATGGTCGCCTGATTCAAAACACATTGCCTTTGTAAGTAATTCAGGATCCCACCAATAGGGAGGGGAAATTTAACCGATGTAGTATTAAACATATTTGTAAGACAATGCAGAATTTAAAATTCTATATCTGGAATAAAAAATCAATGAATTTGAAATTTATATATTCACTTCACTGTTTTAATAATACACAATTGACATTAGGAAATGCAAATCAACCTGAAGAATAAGCATGTCATCATTACAGGAGCTAGTCGAGGGATAGGAAAAGCGATTGCAGAATTGCTGGTTTCCTGTGGAGCTAAAGTTGCACTTCAGTACAATAAGAATAAAAACAGCGCTGAAAAGGTTCAGAAAACTCTTGGACCAAAGGCACATTTGTACCAATGCGATTTTTCCAATGGGCTTGAAGTGAACGAATTTTTCAATGAGGTCGCTGAGGATTTTAAGCGAATTGATGTTTTGGTAAATAACGCCGGAATAGCTATAAAATCTAACCCGGAAAAAGATGATATTGCCTGGATTGATGATTGGTTGCAAACCATGGATGTCAATTTGAATGCTGTTGGTTTATTGAGTAAAAAAGCAATTCAACATTTTAAAACTCACGAAGGAGGAAGCATAATTAATATTTCATCCAGAGCCGCATTTAGAGGAGATACAAAAGATTATATGGCTTATGCTGCTTCAAAAGCGGGTATTATCGGCCTGACAAGATCCATCGCCCGGGCCTATGGTAAGGATAATATAAAGGCATTTTTAATTGCACCCGGTTTTGTACGAACAGGGATGGCCCGGGATTTTATTGAAGAATATGGAGAAGAGTATGCAACAAAGGACCTGGCACTTGACCACATGACCGAACCAAAAGACATTGCCCGGTTTGTAGCATTCCTTGCTAGTGGATTAGCCGATCACGCTACTGGGGGTACATTTGACGTTAATGCAGGTAGTTATGTACATTAGTTTAAATTATCTGCACAAGTAGCCACCAACCTTTTAGATCTATCATCAATAAAACATTTTTAATTTTAATCAACTACGAAATGAAGAAACATAGTTAAAAAGG
The DNA here is from genome assembly GCA_024280115.1 of Bacteroidota bacterium. Classification (GTDB taxonomy): domain Bacteria; phylum Bacteroidota; class Bacteroidia; order Cytophagales; family Cyclobacteriaceae; genus JAAUQL01. The sequence continues at coordinate 81,199 of JAJRQT010000065.1, forward strand.
CTCTTAATGGATGAAATGAGAATAATGCTACTTAGAGATAATAAACTTATGGAGGAAGACAAAAATCATTATAGCATTGTCGCATTAAATCATTTTCGAAATCACAGCTGCCTACAGACAGGGATTTCCACTAAACTATAAGTAGAACCAAAGTTTAAATTTCACCTTACTAGTTGATGCCAATGCTTCGTTTGGTTATGATCCTTGCAATTATCATTCGAAGAATTTGCTTAATTCCCCCATGATCTCTCAATGCGTTTTCCCATTATGGGAATATCGTCTCTATGTGGGATGGTTTTCAAACTATGTCTTGACATAAATCATTGATATTCAGATATATGGAAAGTTAGCATATTTTTGGCCTATAGGGAAGCAGATTTGAAATAGAATTTTCAATGAAGCTTGGAGAGATAGTAGAAGTTGACAGGAAAAGGCTTAGGAAGTTTTGATCAAATTGATTTTTTTATTTGGATTATTGATTGAGAGTGAGGCGTGTGTTGGAGAATTTAGTGATTGTTGAAACGCCTGATGAAAACCAGTGAAAACAGCAGGGATCAGAAGAGCAGTTGGAAGTAGGGAAGAAGTAGTACAGGTTGTGAAGTTGAAATAATTGAGAAGAAGGGTTTTCAAAAAGAATGGAATATGGTAGCTGTACTTAACTACCTGAATAAGGGATTTTTTAATTGAGTACAGCACCTTTTTTCCTGTAGATTATGTAGCTAAAACTAAACTTAAGAATACAATTGTGTGGTTGGTAGTTAGGTTGAATCGCGGAACAGCTCGTTCCGCTTTTCTTTTTTAAAAGAATAATTTAATTGCAGCCAGGGCCGTCGCGATAATTATAAAAATTCTATATGGCTTTTCGGGAATATATTTTACCAGTTTAAATCCGAGCACAGCCCCGATCATTATGGCTGGAAACATAGCCAGATCCAATGTAAACGTATTAATATCAATGGTTTTCCATACTGCGACATGGAAAGGAATTTTGAATAAATTGATGATCAGAAAAAACCATGCCCCTGTCCCAATAAAACTATTTTTTGGAAGCATCATGGATAATAGATAAACAGCCATTACCGGTCCTGCAGCATTACCGATCATTGTTGAAAATCCTCCTAAAAGGCCAGCCGCGGAAGAAAACAACCAATTATGTGGGATGGCCACTTGTACACTTTTTCTTTCTCTCCAAACCATTATAACCAATCCAACCAGGATGATGATCCCCATTATAAACGTGAATTGCTGGTCATTTACAATATTTCCAACATACAATCCGACAAGCACGCCTACTACAGTACTAGGCAGAAGTTTCAATATATATTTCCATTCGGCATGTTGATGATAGTAGAAAACGGCAAATACATCTGCCATACTCAGCATGGGAAGCAAAATTCCTGCGCTGGTTTTACCTCCAAAAATTGTAGCCAATATTGGAACGATAAACATACCTATGCCAGCAACACCAGTTTTGGCCATACCGACAAAAAGCGCACAGAGTATGACCCAAAACCATTGTTCCGGATTGAGATGGAAAGAGTCTAATATTGAAATCAAAGCAGGTTTATTTGTGACAATACAAGTATAGCTTTTTTGAAACAGATCTCCGCGAAAAAACAAAAATGTTAATGACTGTAACTATCCGCCAATGAATTCACAGTTAGCTTATTTCTAATTTCATGGGCAGCTACATCGCCCATTATTTCAATAAGTTTTGACTCTCTGGGATAAAGTGTAAAATAATTATCAGAAAATTGCAGGTTGAGATCTCCGGAATCAAAGCAAACTCCAAAGGCTGTTTTATTGGACACTAATTTCACAAACAGCTTACCTCCAGTTTTCTTAAAATCATATTTTATATCTGGAATATCGAGATCTAATTCCTTGTATGTCACAAATATGAAATGGTTTTCAGCAATCACATTTTCATCCGTTACTATTTTAGCCTTCAAATAGACTTCATCTTTTTGCTGTTTTTTCAGCAATATTTTCTTCGAACCTTTCCATATTTCTTTAGAGGAATTTGCCTTTACTCTAAACTTTTTCTCTTCAGAATGGATTTTCTTCCCATCTAAACCAATTAATTCAATAATCAGTTTGGCTTTTAATTCTTCATAGCGGTCAGTTACTGCATGGATTTTTATTTCATCGTTTTTGGCTTCAAATGTTACAATAATATCATTAAAGGCTCTTTTTGTATAATAATGCAAAGCCTTCCAGCGACCGTAATAATCGATGGAAGACCAGGAAGCCACCGGCCAGCAATCGTTTAGTTGCCAGATCAGGCTGCCCATATTGTAAGGCTTTTTAACACGATGTGCCTCCATAGCAATCTTCATACCCTCCGCCTGGAGCATTTGGCTCACATATAGAAAATTCTCAAAATCTTTAGGTTCATTGAAATTCCCCTCCATATATTTTGCGATGGTCTCATTGCCAATGGAAGAACGTTGATGAGCCTTCATGACATTGGAATATATATCCCAATCTCTATCATCAGTATAGGATTTGACAGTTGTGAATTCCGGGAAAGATTGAAATCCATATTCACTCATAAACCTACCAATATTTTTTCGATACGCCTCAAATGGTTCCTGTCCCCACCATACTCCCCAGTAGTGCGAATCGCCACTATTCAAATTTTCATAGCCTCCACCACTGGATGAAGGACTGGATTCCCAATATGGGACACCCGAGCTGTGGGCTATTACAGCCTTTGGGAGAATGTTTTTGAATATGTCATCATAGGCTTTTACGAGTTTTAAAGAATCTTCCGGATTTTTCCAGAGAGGAACCTGGCCACCTTCTTCGTTTTCATTGTTGCGCCATTCTTTCCACATCGTTAGGATCTCATTATTACCACACCACAATGCAATACTTGGATGATGCCTCAATCGTTTAACATTCTCTTCAGCTTCATACTTCACATTGTCCAAAAAAGCATTATTACTCGGATACATGGCACAGGCGAACATAAAATCCTGCCAGACGAGCAATCCTTTTTCATCGCACAACTCATAGAAAATATCATTTTCATAAATACCACCACCCCAGACGCGAATCATATTCATGTTGGCAACTGCTGCCGATTGAAGGATATGTTCATATTTTTCCGGGGTCACCCTGGGTAGGAAATTATCCTGTGGTATGTAATTGGCCCCTTTCATGAAAACCGATTTGCCATTTACTTTAAAATAAAAGCTGGTGCCTCTTTTGTCCTCATCCTGAACCAATTCTATGGTTCGCAAACCTGTTCTGATCTTTTTTGAATGGATAATTTTTCCATCCTTTTTAAGCTGAATTTCAATCTCGTAAAGCTTTTGATCCCCCATGCCATTTGGCCACCACAATTCCGGGTTTTCGATGGAAAAGGTGATGTTATCCTTCTGGGAACCGTGATTAAGTTCTATGACGGATTTTTTTATTGACAATCCATCAATTAAAATTTCCAATTCCCCAATAAAAGGCCTCGTAACATCGTATTCAAGGTGGGCAAGAAATGAGCAAGATTGTTTTGTTAATGACTTTCGTTCGAGAAAGGCATCCTTTATAATCGCAGTATTCCATGCTTTTAATGTTACTGGCCTCCAGATTCCTGAAGTCACAAACCGTGGCCCCCAATCCCAACCGAAATGATAAGGCGCTTTCCTGGAAAATACACTCAATTTTTTAGCTGACTGGTCATTTGAGCTTACAGGAATCGTATATCTCAGGCTATCGTAAACCGGTTCTGTTTTACTGATTGGTGAATGGAAATATACCCTAAGTTCATTGTCTCCTTTTTTGATGATATTCTCCATGTCCACCTGCCAGCTTCGAAACATATTATTGGCGGAAAGAATCAGTGAATCGTTTAAATAAACATCACCATAAGTATCCAATCCTTGAAAATCAAGAAGAATTCTATCTTTGGTGATGATCTCGTCATCTACAGAAAAGATGGTTTTATATTCCCAGTCTTCTTTTTCAATCCATTGCTGATCTTTTTCATTCGTCCTGTAAAAAGGATCTTCGATTTTACCATTTTTTAGTAAATCTGTATGAACGGTACCGGGAACTTCTGCATTCAGCCATGCTTCTTTTCCGACCTGTCTGAACTGCCAGTTGGAATGAAGTGAGATTTGAATTTCTTCCGCAAAAATCATGGTCGGTAATAATATAAGTAAAAGGAATATTTTCAGTTGTTTCATAAAGTTGTGTAAACAATTGACGCGAAAATAGCTTAGTTTGGTCTAAAAAGAAATTGCGTTTGTACATTAAATAGAAATCGATTTTTAACTATCAGTTTCTCAGTTCCAATCTTAAGGTCATCCTGAATACCAGTCTCGCCGTCAATCTTTGAACAATAGGATCTGTATAATACTTCAAGGGAAACTGAAAATTATTTGCTGTTACCAATAGTATAAAGTTGATTTTTCGGACTATTGGTGTTACTTCAAGCAGGAAGAAGAATTGAACATTATAAACTAAAAATGTAATTGGTCATTGATGCAAAATTTAGATGAAATCTTCAGAGATGATAAAACAATGATTAGGATGGAATTTTCAGCAAATAGTTCTAAATGTGCTCTTTTCATCTGATTTCCTACGCATAATAATCTCCATCACAGCAATTCCCTGATTTCCTCGATATCCATCTCTACCTTTGGTTTAAAACTTTCACTAACCATATACTTTTTCAAACTGTGTAAAAGCTGCTTTCCTTCCGGCCTGTTTTCAATATTCTTGAAGAAGTCAATACCACTGATCAGTAATTTCCCCTTGCCAACTTTTACCTCGATAATCAATGCTTGTTTCCGGTTTTGAAACCAATCATCAACTACACGCACAATCGGTTGAATATCCGATGGGAAATCATCGAATATAATTCCATTTGAATAGGTCATGGCATCCCACCATTGCCAGTTGGAGTGATATTCTGTTGGAAATCCGTTAAGAGCCGGATGATCCGGATTGCATAAAATACCAAGAGAGTTGGGCTTTTGGCCATTCGTCCATGCTGTATTCCAAAAAATGCTTGAAAATCCAATCCCGTCATTCAGGTTTTTGCTGATAGCAGATTCCGGAATACTCCATAAAACCGATCCTCCATTGTTGAGGAAATCCTGTGTTTTTTGATCGAGTTGCTTTGTAAATAATAATCCTCCAACTTCATTTTGATTTTTAGGATACACCCAAAAATCCCAGTCATTTTCAAACCCATTGACATTCACGAATAATGTCAATTGCTTCGGTTCGGTGATTTCATTTAACTCAATATTCAGCTCCCCAATTTGGATATTATTTCCAATTGAGATATTCAATGTATCAAAAACACCCTTGAATAAAGTTATATTTTCCTGATCTACAATTTTCCAGGCCGGAACTATTTCCGTCATTTCGTCTCCACCAAAATGAGCAACTTCCACTTGAGCGACAAAGATTTCATTATTGTATAATACACGTTTTCCCATGCGGGCCAAAGGAACGGTTGCGTTACAAAACCTGCTATATTCCTCTGGAGATACATATCCCTTTTCTTCCCAAAAAGCGTCCAAAACTCCAACCAGCGCAGTGCCCTGGCCTGGGAAATCGTAGAGGGAAAGCAGTTGGAAACCCGCAAATCCCGGAGTTCTCAAAGCAGCCTCAATTTCAGCTTTGTAGCAAAGTGTCTGCAATTTTCCAGAGGTCAGTAGAAAGCTGTCTGCCAGATATCCCATTCCATTATCCTCTAATGATTCCCGAAAAATTTCAAAGTTTTTAGCTTTCAGAACGCCGTCATATTTTTCGATTTCTTTGAAATTAGGATAAACACACCATTGGCCGATCTCATGGCTTACTACAGGAATTTCAAAATTTGATATTTCATCTGACCAGTCATAATCTGTCCGGGGAGGTTGACTATTGATAATACTCTTGAGACCCTCACCCCAACCCTGGATTCTCGGCTGTGGGAGGTTATGGTATTCATTTTCCAACAATACAGGCCAACCAGCGCCCCCTGTGTAAACCCTGCGATTATCCTTTTCTTTCCAGTAATTGACAAAGTCTGCTAAATAATTCATGAGATTTCGACCGCGTGGTTCATTCCCATAAGTCAACATACAAAATGATGGATGGTTGCCATACATCTTAACAATGCTTTCACTCTCATCATAAATAAACTGGTCAACCGGCAATCCATCTCCCAGAGTTGTCGATTGATTTGCCCAAGAAGAGCACTCCACCTGAAGATAAATTCCGAGTTCGTCCGCAGCGACAAAAGCGGCTTCCGGAGGGCACCAGGAATGAAATCTAATATGATTTAATCCATGAGATTTGGCGATATTTATAATTCTTTTCCATTCATTGACATCGGTTGGCGGGTAACCTGTTTTTGGGAAAATGGCACAGTCCAGGGTGCCTCTCAGGAATGTCGGTCTGCCATTGACAGAAAATCTGGTTCCATTAACTTTGAATTCCCGCATACCGAAATTGATTTCTTTTTCATGGCTACCAGCTTCAGTTTCAAGCAAAACTTTCATTGTGTAGAGATTAGGATAAAATTCATCCCAAATTCCCAATTCGTCTCCCAGTGAAAATTCAAAATCGATTTCATTGTTTTGTGGAGATATGTTAATCTTTTCTTCAATTTGGGTTTTAGTGGGGTCAGCTCCGGGGCTGTTAAGCACAGTAGAAATGGTCAATGTGCCAGCGTTTTCCTTTTCGGTGAAATTGGCAATATTTCCCTTTACGGAAACTTTTCCATTAACTACATCCGGATAAATCCTGATGCTACCGATCTGAATTTTTGGTTTTGCTGTGAGTTCTATTTTGCCTACAATCCCATTCCAGTTGGACTGTGTATGATCTGCGATGCTGTGGGAGTTAATCCCCGGATCGATATCCTTTATTCTATTGTCCACCAGTATAGAGATCGTATGATAACCCGGGCTGAGATAGTCAGTGAGGTTATAAATATGAGCAGTAGCCAGGCTATGCTGACTTCCCACTTCCACATCGTCAATCCACACGTGCGTTTCCCAGTGGCATCTCTCAAGGATAAGTTCAATATATTCATCTTCCCAATCGTTGGAGATTTTAATACTTTTCTGATACCATGCAGCACCTACATAATACTTATCCGGTTGCAGCCAAAATGGAATTTTCACATTTCCTGACTTGCGGTATCTGGCATATTTTTCATCCTTATACCATGAAGAATCAACTATACCACCTGTCCACTTAGTCTTCACGGAAACCTCATAACCCTTTCCATTAGTAGTCATAGACCCAGGCAAATATATTTTATCATTCAACGGCTGGTTATACCAACCATCCTGAATGCCCATATCCATTGAATCAATCTGAAACAGCCATTCTCCCGAAAGATCAATTTTATTTTTAATATCATTTTTGCAGCTCGACAAAAAGAATCCAACAAGGATAAAAAATGCTATTTTTCTCATGATTGAATTTGCTTTTTAACCAGTTCCATTTCCAATTCTTCAAGTGATTTCCCTTTTGTCTCAGGTAATCTTTTATATATAAATAAAAATCCGGCTAAGCTGATTGCACCATAAAGCCAGAAAGTTCCAGAGGCATTGAACCAACTATTTAACAGAGGGAAAGTATAGGTTAATAAAAAGCTTGCAGACCAAAGCGCCACAGTTGCTACCGACATTGCAGCCCCGCGTATTCTGTTTGGGAATATTTCCGATAATATTACCCAAGTAACCGGTGCCAAGGACATAGCGTAGCAAGCAATGGCCATAACAACCAATACCAACATTGGCCATCCACTAATTCCGAAATAATAGGATAGACCAATCAGCAAATAAATCCCTGCCAGCCCTCCGGCACCCATCAGCATCAGAGATTTTCTTCCCAGCCGGTCCACCGTGTGGATGGCGACAAAAGTAAAGATGAGATTTACGCTACCGGTAATTACGATGTTAAAAAGCATATCAGAAACTCCGTAACCTGCAGCGGCAAAAACCTCCTCGGCATAGTTGAAAATCACGTTTATACCGCACCATTGTTGAAATACAGCCAGCACGATTCCAATGACAAGAACATTTCTAAGCTCAGGAGCGAGCAGCATTTTTAAGGAAGATTTATTGCTTTCTTTGGTTAGTGAGCTTTTAATTTTCGAGAGCTCATCATTTCCATATTTCAGTCCGCCGATTTTATTTAATATATTCCCCGCTTTTTTAATTTCATTTCGCTTTACCAGCCACCTTGGACTTTCCGGAACTGTGAACATTAAAATAAAAAATGCAAGGGCCGGCACATTTTCCGCCCAAAACATCCATCGCCATCCCCATTGACCATTCCATGATTTCAGGATAGCTTCATTGGTACTATTTGCAGGGACTTCTTCCGCAATTAGCCAGTTGATAATCTGAGCGGCCAATATGCCAATCACAATAGTAAGCTGATTAAGTGACACAAATTTACCCCTCAAAGCTGGCGGTGATACTTCCGCGATGTACATCGGAGAAAGATTGGATGCCAGTCCGATAGCGATACCTCCTAATATTCGGTAGAAGACAAAAAAGTTAATCGTTTGAGCTGCGCCCGTTCCAACAGCGGAAATGATGAAGACAAATGCCGTCATGATCAATAGGCGTTTTCTTCCATATTTATCACTCAAAAAACCCGATAGAATAGCGCCAATCAGGCACCCAGCCAAAGCGCTGCTCATCAACCATCCTTGCATGGATGGTATCGCGGAGATTTCAAAATATTTTTCATAAAATGGTTTCGCACCTCCTATGACAACCCAATCATAGCCAAAGAGCAATCCTCCTAAAGCAGATATGAAGGATATGGAGTAAATGTATTTTGAATTGACTTTTTCTTTATCCACTAAAAAAATATAAAAAGCGTTCTTACAAAGTAGGCATCAATTGAATTAATAAAACAAGTTGATCCATTATTAAACTTTAACTCCTGATTTTACAAGCCTACCGTCAATATAAAATTTAAATAATAGATACTATTATAATGCAAACTATTCTATGAATAATTATTGGATTTCGTTCTTTAATGAATAAAACTACTCATTTTTCAGAAAAATCAGTTAATTTTGAATACTGAAAATTTATTGGACTAATAATATATAATCATGACATACGGACATAATTTTCATATCCCTGTAATGGGAACAGGCTTTACAATAGATACACCTGCAAAAGTCGCACAATATGGGATATCATCTGCCATCTCATTAGTCGATGATACTCTTGTAGAGAAGATGAGAGAATTTTATTGTAAAAAGTTTGATATTCCATTTCAAGAGATTTCGGAAAAAATTGAAGATTTCAGAGCAAAAAGAACTACCGCCTACCTTAATCTGATCAATGAGATTGTTAAGAATAAGTTTGAAGATCTTAAGAACTCTATAAATCAAAAAAGTGGTGAGCTTGAGAAATACATGGAAATGCTTCCGGATGTTTCTGAAATCAAGCTACGCTTCAACCATTTTATGCAAAATAACAACCTAAAGGGTCTTCAGAATTGGTTGCAACATCATCTGCCTATTGGTTCTATTGATGTAAACATCATGACAAAGCTGGATGGTGAAAACTATAAGGGTAATGAAAAATTACCACAGGAATACAATGATGCCCATGCATCTCTTAGAGGATTTGCGGAGAGTGATCTGGATTCTGCACTAATACTTTCGGCGGGGATGAACCCCAGGCTCTATAGCTATATTGAAAAATTTGAAGATTTCTATCCAAATGAAAAAGGAGAAATAAAAAAGAAAATTATCCTGAAAGTCAGCGATTACAGATCTGCCCTTATCCAGGGTAAATTTTTGGCTAAAAAAGGAATATGGATTTCGGAATATCGTCTAGAATCCGGGCTGAATTGTGGCGGCCATGCTTTTGCTACTGATGGATATTTAATGGGGCCTATTTTGGAAGATTTTAAAGAGAATAGATCCATATTGAAAGAAACGGTTCATAGCATTTTGGTTGCAGCTTTGGAAGCAAAAGGAAAACCGGTTCCTGCACAACCTTTGGATATGAAGATTACTGCCCAGGGTGGAGTTGGTACCTCTGAAGAACATGAGTTTTTGATGGATTATTATTATGTTGACTCGGTTGGTTGGGGTACACCATTTTTACTTGTACCTGAAGCGACAAATGTCGATAATTACACATTTGGCTTACTTGCTGATTCCAAGGAAGATGATTTGTATTTAAGTGGAATTTCTCCATTAGGGGTTCCTTTCAATAGCCTACGAGGAAATACGAAGGATATTGAAAAACAAATCAACGTTGAAAAAAACAGACCGGGAAGTTCATGTCCGAAAAAATTTATAGAGATCAATAAAGAGTATGGAGATAAAGCCATTTGTGTTGCATCTCGTCAATTCCAGTTTTTGAAACTCAAGGAACTCAAAGAGTTTCATGCAGAAGATGACAAAAAGTATCAGGAAGAGTTTGCCAAAGTTGTTGAAAAAACATGTATTTGTACGGGTCTTGGCAATAGTTTACTTCTCAAAAATAAAATGGAAGATAAAAAAAGATATGGGTTAGGTGTTACCATTTGCCCGGGACCAAATATGGCTTACTACTCTAAAAAAGTGACCCTAAAAGAAATGGTTAGTCACGTTTATGGAAAGACAAATGTAATTGAGCGTACTGACAGACCACATGTATTCATTAAGGAACTCAATCTTTACGTAGATTATTTAAAGAATAAGGTTGAGGAAATGGCCAGACCGTTGACGGCCAAAAACGAAAAATATATAGATACCTTCCATAAAAATCTTAATGAAGGGATTGAGTACTACAAAGAATTGTTCAACAAAAAAACGGAACAATTTCAGGATAAGAAAGAAAATTTATTCAAGTCATTGGATCAATTTAAAGAGGAATTGAACGAAGTGAAACTCAAAGTAATGGGAGTTTTGCAGTAGAAGATATTTTTATTCAGGTCCATCGGAAATAAGACAATATGAACTCTGTGAATTAGATGATTCTACTTTAATTTAAAGTAGGAGTAGTGATTCAAAGTCAGAAGTTAGCAAATAGTCATTATCTATTTTTTTCTACCAAGACTTATCTTGAAGTCTTCAGGGTTACCGATTAGTTTGAGATTAAGATACCAGGTTTTATTGGAGGTGTTTTTATGCTGGATGACATCGATATGAGTACTGTCGGAGATTATCTCTTTTTTCCCAAATAATTTGTTCCGGGCTGTTTTAGTTGCCATTTTCAACGGTACCCTGAAGTAGTATTCCATGTGGTTACTTATCATATTCTGAGAGCCTGAAATATCCAAAAATCCCAGCGTGGAATTGATGGTCATGTTGGGGATAGTAATTATTCCATTTGCCATATTTAAATTGTTCGATAGAGTATCAAATCGAATATTGGATAAATTTTTATCTTTAAAATATTCAGATAGTGCGTCTAATGGCTTGTAATTATTAAGCGCTCCATCCACAATATTAAGTTCCATCCATAGCTCAGACTCACCTATTTGTGGCACCATATTAGGATGCATAAGTATCTTCCCATTTATCGAACCTGAAAGTCTGCCCCGGAGATTTTCTGATACTATCTGATCCTGGCCAAAATTATCGAACCTGTAAAGCATTTGATCCAGATTTACATCACTGATTTTTATTTGTGGGTGCAGATAAATACTATCGGGATTGGAACCGTCTAAATATCCTGAGATATCAAATCTACCTCCAGCCGTTTGCAATAGAAGTGTGTCTATTTGAATGAAATGATTTTTTTGAATTCTTAAATTTGTTTTGAGATTATTGATCTGATGTTTGTGATAATTAAGCTTATCTACATCAATATCAAAAGTCATATCTGGAAATGGTATTTGGTAGATATTGAATGCACTGTCATAATTTACTGTTTGGGTGGTATCCACCGTTGAATGATGATCATAACTAAAAAGCTGATCAAAATCGAGTCTGGACGCACTTAAATTCAGGTAATTATCTCTCCCTGCCAGGCGGTCATTATCTTCCAAATGATAAATCATGTCTGCAACAAATTGTGAATTTCCAATTTTCCCAGACAGCGTATCTAATATTAGCTGGTCACCAATGTATCTAATCTTGCCATGAAATTGTTCAATTTTCATTTGATGAACTTTGAGATTCGCATCTAATCTGTCAAAAAATATTTCTGTGGACTGGAGGCCTTTGTTAAATCTCAGGTTTGAATAACCGTGCATATACAATTCACTAATTTCTTCGTGTCTGTAATCTTCAGGTACATAATTTTCACCGCCGTAGGTGAAAAGGTCATTTAGGTTTAAAAGGTTAGAAGTTAAATCAAACTCAAATTCCATATTCCCTTGCGCGCTGTCTTGTAACCAAATGGTATAATTATCCAATTTCCCGGAGTATTGAAAATCACTTTTATCAATTTTCCCATTAAAATTAATAATTTCAAAACCTTCTTCTCCAACAATTACATGGGCGTTGAACTTCCTAAGAGTGTGTGGATAGTTCTTGAGTTTGGCATAGAAATTTTTAATGAAAAAATCTCCTTCAGGCAGATTGGGCGATTCCATAAAAGACTTTGCTATTGTTTTGAAAGCGAGATCTAATCTTAAGTTCTCAATCTTTTCGTCTATTGGTTTTTTATTAATCGAATCATACGATGTCAATTGCTTTATATCCAGCAATGAAGAGTAAATGAATAAATCAGAATTTACTTCATCAGAAGTTTGGTGAATGATGGCGGGCAAATCATCAATTTCTCCCCTTATGGTGATGTCAGAATTCCCGACATTCATGAAAAAGTAATCAATATTAGCATGATTCCCATCCATAGTTGCTTTGATATCTATGCTGTCAAAAGGCAGCGGATATTCGGGAAGTTTAAAGGAAAGATCATTGACATTCAATTCTGTAAAGTATGATTGGCTAAATTTTCCCAGGCTCTTTTCAGGATGTTGTAAATCTATGATGTCTCTGAAATTCATTTTAATTGAAACATCACCATCCAGATTTTGCAGCGATGTGACATTGAGGAATTTGGCCAGAAAATCCAGATCAAAATTAGAGGTGATACTCATATCAATGTTGGGAGATTCAAAATTATTTACCTTCAGATCGGCTAGAAAAGTTCCGGCTTCAGGTTTTGCTGAGACATTCTCCAAAACAAATTCCATCGTCGTGATGTCTCTTGATTCACCGTTGGTAAAAAATCCTGTAAAAGAAATTTCCTCGAGTTTTTTATGTGAAACAAGATTGCTAAAATACGCACTGTCACATCCGAATTTGGCATTGATGGCAGGATGAAAACCATTCATTGATTTTCCACTAATAGTGGCATCAAAAAATATATTGCCCGCATTTTCATATTGCTCTAGTGTCGGTATCAGCTCTTCGGGCGCAAAGGCGATGAGGAGATTAAAATTGGGATTGTTCCCATGAATTTTTAGGTCAACATCGAAATCATCCAAAATATTGATCGATCCATCTATGTCAAAAACAGCATTTTCCAAATTGATTTCTGAAGGATTAATTGTGAGCTTGTCTTTTCCCTTATCGTAGATTAGCTCCGTATTTGCATCGAAATGTTTATTCTTAAATATCGTAGAATCACCATCGTCTATTACATTAAGAATTAAATGACTTTCCAGACTGATCAACAAGGTGTTTTGAGCGCTTCTGAACTTTGATATCGCGTTCTCAATGTAGGTCTCAGCGTGAATATTAGTACCCTCGTCATATCCAATGATGTCCAGGTTTGAAAGTTCAATTTTCTGTATTTCAATATTATACTCATTTTTAAATTCTTCGATCTTTTTCTCACCAGTTATTGCATTTTTCAAATTGAAACTGCCGTCTTTATAACGTACAATATCGAAATTTCCATTTTCAATATGTAGCAGGTCAACCATAAATTCTCGTTTGAAAAGCGTTAATAAATTAAAACTGAGGTGGAAATGCGACACATCAAGAATTGGCGCAAACATATCTGCTTTATCTTCATAAACCTGCACATTTTCGACAACGATCGTCATGTATGGGAAATTAGTAAAGGGAGAAAAGTTAGTGCCTCCAATGACAACGGCGCCATGGAAATCATCATTAAAAGCATTAACAATTTTTTGTACAGCCTCATCCTGATACCAAGCCAGGGTTATGATGACTATCGTAAATAAAATCAGAAAAAGAGTGATTACGCCCAATAAAATGCGTTTCCAGATTTTTTTAATCATCCACCTATTCTTTTTACAACAATTACTATCTCAAAATTGGCAGCAAAAGATTTTATGAACAATCGTATGCTACCATTACTTAATTGAATACGCCTGCTATTGGAATAGTTACCGGATAATCGATAAAAATTCCGAATTGAATTATAAATACTGCAAAGTTGAGTCTTATTAATGACTATGAGCATCGTATAATATATTATCTATTCGTACTTTCGATAAAAGAATCACCATGAAAAAAGGCATAAAACTCCTGCTGGTTTGTATTATTTGTGTTTCACTGATAACAGGTATTGTGCTGTTGGTCCAATTCATGTCGAAGTAAAAATAATTCTTAGTGCTTATCTCTTTTTTTCTATTTCTATTGTATCATTAGCTCATTATCGCATTAATCCATTAATCACTAATATCGTGGTTGTACCATCTACATAATTCAGCGTCTTAACCTACATAATCCGACCAAATTGAACGGTTGCTCAGCTATGCGGAATTTTCAATGAAACATCCATTTTATAGTCGTTTACTAATTCCCGAGAGCCAATAGCATTGTTCAGCGGAAACGGTGACCCATGGCTTGTTATTTTTAAGCCAGTAGCCATCAGTAGTCTGCCCTGCAAGGACAGCATGTATAACTGGATGCGCAATATTGAGAAATCGTTGTTCAAGAGTCTCTGCATATAATGCCACACATCCCGGGGCTACTTTCGCTGCCCAAATAGTAGTCAATGCTTTTGGGCCAATATATTCCAGAATTTCAGCAACCTGATTTGCAAGATCTAAGGCTTTTCCATTTTTAAAAGTTTCCATATATCGGGCAAGAAAAAAGCAAATACTCCCGAGAAAATAATAACTCTCATCATTCTTACCCAATTCAATCACCCACGTTGACGGATCAGCCCTTGCGGGAACCTGTTTAATCAAAGTACCATTCTGTGAAGTACGCAACCACAAACGGTCATCCTCTATTGGCTGGTTGACCCAGGACTGCAGATAACTTAATACCGAATTGGCCAATTCCTCATCCTTCAGGGTGCAGGCTGCCATCCCAAGAAAACTTGTTGATAATGGGTCTTCAGTCAAGTTTCCCGATAAGGTTGGATTTGTGGTTAAACCTCCGGTTTTTTGATTAAAATGATTGAGTAAAAAACCAAGCAGTAATTCTTGCAATGTCTCTTCTTCTAACTCGATTGCAGCCAATATTAGCCAGATGTTGGCATAGCTGTAAAATTCCTCATGAAATCCCGAACGAGCTGAGGAAAAATCTCCTGACGTATCCAGACAATGTTCTTTGATCCAGCCGAGGAGTTTTCGGGCGTCTTGTTTCCTCCCTCTTTCATGTAGGGCCAAAGGCCATTTGTAATAGGTCATTGGATCGGCAGGCGCATCATTTTCAAACAGGCTCTCCAGATGATTCAGCATCCATTGTTCCGTTCTGGCAGCGGCTTGGGAACAAGCATTTTTCAATTTTTTATTCGATTGCTTCATTTGGTTTTCGCAAATATTGCGTATTAAATTTCAATTGGATTTAAGATAAGAACAGTCACATCTTCTTTTTAAAAACTTAAATAAGCTCCATCAAACTAAAGGTAAAACTATTTAAAATACATCCGGCAATATGGGTAGTATTCATTAACTTGGTACAATTAAAAAATCAAATTCACACAATGAAGATTCAAGTTTTAGCCGGATTAGCACTTTTTATAACTCTTATTGGCTGCAATGGAAAGAAACCCGAAAGCCAAAACACCAGCACAACACGTCCAAATATTCTTTGGATCGTTGGAGAAAATTTTGATCTTGACCTGGGTTGCTATGGCGCCCGGAACGTATTAACCCCAAACCTGGATGGGCTTGCTGAAAAAGGGGTACGGTTCACAAATGTCTTTTCTACTTCTCCGGTTTGTGCACCAAGCCGATCGGCGTTTATGACAGGGATGTACCAGACCTCCACAGATACTCACAATATGCGTTCCCACCGTGAAGATGATTTCAGATTGCCAAAAGGAGTCAGACCCATCACCCATAGGTTGGAAAATGCAGGATATTTTACGGCCAACATTAAAACTATTGGCACACAAGTAGTAGGCACGGGAAAACTCGATCTGAATTTTGTCAATGAAGGTCCCATTTATAAATCTGAAAATTGGGAAGAACTAAAAAATAACCAACCATTTTTTGCTCAAATCAATACCCCTGAAGCAGAATATGACATTTACGATCGAAAATCTGCAGAAAAGGAACGCGTCAAATGGGTTGGGGAAGATGTGTGGGAGAAAATCGCGACACCTGAAAATGTCACTCCACCTCCGTACTATCCCGATCATGAGATCACCAGGCAGGAATGGGCGCGATACCTGAACTCAGTTTCTGAAATGGATAAGCATGTTGGTGTCATTCTGGAAAAATTGCGAGTAGATGGATTGGCAGATAATACAATAGTGATATTTTTCGCAGATAATGGGAGATTAGAAGCACGTGGAATACACTGGTTATGGGATTCAGGTATCCATGTACCCATGATTATTTACTGGCCAAAAAATATCCCGTCGTCTACCCAATATTCTTCAAAAAGGGTCAATGATGAGGTCATTAGTTTGCTCGATATTACTGCTACCACGTTGTCAATGGCTGGTATCGCCAAACCGGAAGGCATGCAGAGCAACGTGTTTTTCAGTGAAAACAGAGATACACCAAGAACTTTCGCTGTCAGTGCCCGCGACCGGATCGATGAAACAGTAAACCGGGTTCGGTCAGTTCGTGAAAAACGATATCATTATATCCGTAATTTCATTCCTGGAGAGGGATTTACATTGCTTAACAGGTATAAAGAAAAGTGCTTTTTGGTGAAGCCACTGATGCGTGAACTATATGCAAAAGGGGAGTTGACAGGCGCTGCCGCTGAATTGATGAAACCTCCACCACCGGAGCTTCTTTATGATACTGAAGCTGATCCTTATGAAATAAACAATCTTGCTGAATCTGACAATCCACAGGATAAAGAGGCACTCATCCGCCTTCGGGAAACCCTGAATGCCTGGATGAATGAAACCGGAGATCTCGGAGCAATACCGGAAGCCCCTGAGATATACGAACCATTTGTAAAGGAGATGGACGAATGGTTTGGCACACCGGATTGGTATCAATAATGATTGAATTATAGAATATTTGCTCGGGGTGAATCTAATTTGCTGGCCAGACAGGATTGCAACTTGTGTTGATATGGTGGCTGGCGCGCATTTCCAAATGCGTGCCTAATTTATAATTTACTGGCAGATGCAGGAATCTGAAATCCCGGACAATTTAACATAAAAATCAAATTGAACTCGACAAATAAAATAGATATCGTTAAAAAAGAAATTACCATGGGTGTTGGCCTGGTGAATATTTATGCACTGGTATTTCTGATTCCAATAATCATCATACTTGCAATTCCTTACTACTACATATGGCCGGAACAATTTACAATTGAAAAAATAAAAAGCTACATGGAAGCGCGAGACGCGTGGACCAACATGGATATAGCCATAGGCTTTGCCATGCTATTGCTAAGCATTGCGGCCCATGAACTGCTACACGGCCTGGGGTGGAGCAGGTATGCAAAAAATGGCTGGAAATCCATCAAATTTGGCGTAAACTGGAAATTCTTCACCCCCTATTGCCACTGTAATGAACCGTTACAATTGAATCATTACAGAATAGGATCTGTATAGCCGGCGATTGTTTTGGGCATCATCCCATTTTTCATTGCCATTATTACGGGCAACCTGGGTTTAATGGTTTTTGGCTTTTTTTTCACTTTTGCAGCTGGCGGAGATTTTTTGATATTGTGGTTGCTTAGAAAAGAAAAATCAAATGTGCTCGTTCAGGATCACCCGGATAAAATTGGATGTATTATACTAAAACATTCAGTATGAATGAAAACCAATCTAATATAGCAATGCACAATTGAAGTTCTCCAAACTTTTAACGAAAATACATATTAGGTTTCTATCCGCTATTTTTATGAAAAAGTTATTTTATTTAAAATTTTCATGAGTTAAATGACAGTTACCGTATAAACCATTGTATAGTTTTAAAATATGAAACGATTCAGATTACCAAGAAAAATAAAGAAATCCCTTAACGGAAATCTGTGGTTATATCCGGCAGACGAAAAAGGCAATTCGTTAATGGCCAACCCCACTACTTCACAAGAGGATTATCTGGCAATCAAGCAAGGGATTGTAAGAAATCTGCTTGATCGGAATTCCAGAGCAGAACGGAAGGAAAGAAGAGAAAAACTTAATCAGGAAATCTTGGTTCCCAATGGAGAACTTAGAAATTATGTTGATGATATAATTAGAAAGGATCTGCGAAACTCCTCATACAACAAGTTGATAGAGGCAAAGAATAATCCAAAAGCGCGAGTTGCTTATTACAATTTTATCAATGCATACCATTTGTATAAAAACGGAGAAAGATCTTTCGGAAATATATGTTGCCTATCCATTGATCTGGCCCAGAAACTGCTGAAGGAACAAAAAAGGAAAAAGAAAAAAGGTCGGAAACACAAAAGTAGATAGGTCATCTCTCACACTTTTGCATTTCACCCCGATTTTCGTAGTCTTAGGTGCGCATCACAAAAAGAGCGTTTTATTTACAATCACAGGGGTTTGCTATCCCAGATTTTACTCTTTTATTTCACCTTCGGCTTAAAAAAGTCTCCCGGCTCCAGACCACATTCCTCAATCATTTGTATGGAATAATCAAGCGTTCCGAGTTCTTTACCTGTATTGTTGGTTCCCATACTGAATTTCGCACCGGCAGCTTTGGCCCTTTTTATAAATGTTGCAGAAGGAATTTTATACCTGGCATTA
This sequence comes from Bacteroidota bacterium, assembly GCA_024280115.1. Classification (GTDB taxonomy): domain Bacteria; phylum Bacteroidota; class Bacteroidia; order Cytophagales; family Cyclobacteriaceae; genus JAAUQL01. The sequence goes on from JAJRQT010000065.1 coordinate 100,230, forward strand.
ATTTCAATAGCAATTTTGTTGGCAACAGCGGCATTGATCACTTTGTCCATGCGTTCCTCTGTCCATAACGCATCGTATTCATTTTGAATAACTACCGGCAAAAAGGTGGAATTCACATAGATATCAATTGGCTCATCTTCCATTACGCCAACGATTTTGCTCACAAGCTGATCCATAAAATCATCTTTGTCGTCAACAAATACCTCATCGGGCATCCACAGTCGCATTCTTCTTCCTTTGCTGTCAGTCCAGGTCATGGCATCCGTAAATACATAATCAAACGTGGCGATGCTCTCCTTTGAGAAAATATCAACCCATTCTCTACCTTCGGCCTGCATAGCCAATAGGACAGGATATTCTTTATATTTTTCATAGTTCGCCAGGAGGGTGGCATCATTGGTAATTGGGAATCCAATACCTGCATTGAATGCGACTCCATAATCAATGCCTGTTTTTTTGGAGTGCTCCAGCAATTCTTCCATTGTCAGTCCGCCTTTGAGGTGACCGTGATAATCGACTATCTCATAGCCTGCTTTTTTAAGGTCGGCTATTTTTTTGATGATGGGGTTTTCAGGAGTTTCTTTAACTTCATCGGTGGTTTGCTTTTCAGTTTTTGGATTACACCCAAAAATCAGACTTACGGATATGAAAGCGACAAAAAAGATAGTTTTCTTCATGATTTATAGTTTTAAAAATTAATCGTGTTGCGGTGGCAATTTAGCTATGGATTTTGAGGAATAAAAAATTAATTATTAAAACGACATTGAGTCATTTTTTTTAACTTCAAAAACACAAATGGAGAAAATTGAAATTATTTTAAATAAAACACCAATATCATGAAGACAGCTCGTTCGACTATTTCATTGAAAATAAAAATCACTGCATTGCTTTTTCTTTTCGGATTCATTTGGAATAAAGGAACGGCCTCATCTTTCAAACATATCAACTACCATATTGAAAATGGTTCTCCGCTTTTCTATGAGATTCAGGAAGACAGTTCTGTATTGATCAGCTTGATCTACGACAATGAACGCAATTCGCCAAACCGGGCAGCAGGACACTGGCATTTTCAGGTTCTTGCTGACAAAGAATCCCGGGTAAAATTGGTTTTACAAAATTTCGATAATATCTGGAATGGTCAATTAGGCTCCCCAATCAAAGATAATACCACATGCTATTTATCAGTTGATGGCAAAAACTGGCAAGTCATTGAAACTAATAAAACATCGGAAAATCGCTTGGAAATTGACTTTATCATGCCTGCTGATTCTGTTTATGTGGCACGTTTGGAACCCTACCGGATTAGCGATCTTGAAAAACTGAAAGCTGAAATTGAAAACAACCCGCACATCCAAATAACAGAAATCGGTCGAACTGTTGAAAACCGTCCTTTGGAAATTATTAGAATTGGCCATGAAGGTGCCCCAAACCGAATACTGATAAGGGGGCGAGCACATGCCTGGGAGCCGGGCGGCAATTGGGTTATCCAGGGGCTCATAAAAAATCTATTAAAAAATGATAAAAAAATCGATGAATACTTAAGCAGTTATTGCATTTATATTCTTCCAATGGCGAACATAGATGGAGTAGCTCACGGTGGAACCAGATTCAATTTGCAGGGAATGGATTTGAACAGAAATTGGGATAAAAAGGCTGATCCTTTCCTTTCCCCGGAGAATGCCGCATTAGAAAGGTGGCTGGCTCATCAAATCGAGGTGGGGTTGAAGCCTGACCTTGCCATTGATTTCCATAACGATTCAGGGGGCAATCTTCATATTTCAAGACCCAATATAAACCTCGACAGATATCTCTCCAACATGGAGCGTTTCGAGGAATTATTAAGAAAGCATACCTGGTTTACCGAAGGAAGTACTGGTAGTAATTTCCGAAATCCCGGAACAGTTGGCGAAGGATTGCTGGAACGATACGGTATCGACGCATTAATTTATGAGCTTAATGCCAACTGGATAGCGGGATTAAAGAAGGCTCCTTTTGGAAAAGACTGGATATTGTTAGGGGAGCAATTATGCGAAGTCTTTTATTCTTATTTTCCCGAAAATGAGCAAAAGTAATGAACAGCTGATAGTATCAATATAATTTTAGAACTTTCCTGAAAGTTAAACAAGACAGAAAATATTTGATTGTCATCATCAACGTTATGAAAACCATCAAAAAATCCATTAGATTAGCATTCTTACAGTGTGGGTAAGTGCAATACACTTACTCAAATGTTGAACGAAACCTCCTTTTAGTCGGTAAATTGAGAAGAAATGATTAAATTCTAGGACACTAAAATTTAATCATCATGAAAAAAAAGATTCATTAAGATTGCGATTTATCCGGGAGATGGAAATCCGC
>JAJRQT010000066.1 GCA_024280115.1 Bacteroidota bacterium
AAGGCTTCTCTGTCCAATTCTTTTAGTAATTTCATATGCAATATCTTTTCTATAAGATACAAATTAATTACCTGGTTAACAAGCGTTTGAGACTTAAATGGGTAACCCTATTCTTTTATTGGCCTTACAACTGTGGAAGTTGACATAGGTAATCAATCGGTAATTGATATAATGATGATCGCAGATGTCAAGCAGTTGACTGAGATAGTTGTGACAGCAATTGGTATTGAGTCATCCAAGGCAGCCTTGGGATATTCTGTGCAAGTTGTCGAATCAGAGGAATTGGTTGATGCAAGAGAAACTAATATTGTGGATGCTTTGAACTCAAAGATTGCCGGTGTAGAGGTAATTAGCGCCTCAGGCACTCCTGGTGCGTCTTCTATGGTAAGGATTAGAGGTAATACTTCTATTTCTGGTTCCAACCAACCATTGTTTGTGATTGATGGCATGCCAATAGACAATGGCTCAATGGGTAATGGAATAGACGGTGTGGATAACTCAAACCGTGCGATTGACATAAACCCACATGATGTAGCATCACTTACGGTATTGAAAGGGCCGGCTGCAACTGTGCTCTATGGTATTAGAGCTGCGAATGGTGCAATTATTATCACGACAAAAAAAGGGAAAGGCAAAGTAAAGGTTGATTTTTATTCATCTTATACTGCCAGTCAGGTAAACAAGCTTCCTGAACAACAAATAAAATATGCCCAGGGAAGACCTTCAGGAGGAGTTCCAATATGGAGAGGTCCACATACTAAGGAAGGATTTAGCTGGGGACCCGCATTGTCTGAATTGGAATTTGACGGTACTGAATATGATTATGATGTGAATGGTAGATTGGTGGGCAAAGGTACTGGAAATGGAAAGGCCGCCATACCTTATAATAATGCAGATAATTTCTTCGTGACAGGAAATACATTTGATAACAACTTGTCGGTATCCGGAGGAACAGAAGAGATAAATTATTTCCTTTCTGCGGGATATTTAACACAAACGGGTGTCATTCCAAATTCGGATTTTAAACGGGCATCATTTCTTGCAAAGGTTTCCGGGAAAATAGCAAACAATCTTGAAATTGGGATGCAAGCTAACTATGTGAATTCAGGAGGCAGTAGAATACAAAGAGGTTCTAATATATCTGGTGTGATGTTGGGATTGATGAGAAATACTCCCACTTTCGATGCAGCCAATGGCCATACCAATGGCCTTGATGCTGTAAAGGATGAATCTGTATATATGCTCCCAGATGGTACTCAGAGAAGTTATCGTGCAGGAGTTTATGATAGTCCATTCTGGACTGCTACAAAGAACCCTTATAATGACAATGTAAATCGAATTATAGGTAATGCTTATCTAAAATGGGATATCACCCCTTGGTTAACCGCATCTTATAAAATTGGGATTGATAATTACACAGACGAGCGTCTATGGGGATTTGACATAAATTCTGCTTCAGAAAAAGCAGGAAGAGTTGTGCAAGAAACTGCAACAAATACAGATGTTAACTCTGATTTTTTATTGATGATTAACTCTGACTTAGGAGATAAATTTAATTTAAATGCAGTGTTTGGTCACAATTTTTATTCTACAAAGTGGATTAACAAATGGTCTGATGGTAAAAGTTTTGGCGTACCTGGATTTTTTCATATAAGTAATGCAGCTGACGTTCAGGCCGGTGAAGGGATTTCTCAAAAACAGATTTTTGGAGTATTCGGTGATATCAAATTGTCTTATGATAATTTCCTGTTCTTGAACCTTTCCGCTAGAAACGATTGGTCATCAGCTCTGCCAAAGGAAAATAATTCATTCTTCTATCCTACCGCCAGTATAGGTTGGGCCTTCACTGAAATGCTAAATATGCAAAGTAATAAAATCTTGTCTTATGGAAAGATAAGAGCTTCATGGGGACAGGTAGGAAATGATGCCCCAATCTATGCTACTGCTGATTATTTTGAAAAGGCGGAGCCCTGGGGTGATGGTTTCCTTGATGGTTTGACTTTCCCTGCTTTTGGGTTAAATGCATTTTCCAGAGATCCGGCACTTGGAAATCAGGCACTTAAGGCTGAGCTTACCACTACCATAGAACTTGGCGCTGAATTCCAATTCTTTCAGGGAAGATTAGGATTTGATTATACATACTATAAATCAGAAACTGATGGTCAGGTAATTGATGTAGATATTGCTCCAAGTACCGGATTCTTATCTGCGACATTAAATGCCGGTTTGATTGAGAATACCGGTCATGAATTAGTATTCAATGCGACGCCAATAGTGGCTGGAGATTTTACATGGGATATATTTATAAACTGGACCAAGTATCAATCTTTAGTTAAGAAACTTGACCCCAATCTCGGTAAAGGCGGCATCTCTATGGGTGGATTTGTTTCTACCTCCTCAAGAGCAATTGAAGGGGAACCGTTTGGAGTTATTTATGGTAACAAGTATAGAAGAACTGAAGATGGAAGCCTTCTTATCGGACAAAATGGATGGCCAATAGCTGACCCTGAGCAGGGAGTAATTGGAGATCCTACTCCGGATTGGTTTACAGGTATCAGAAATACTTTCAGTTGGAAAGGTTTTAGCCTTTCTGCTTTACTTGATATCAGGCAGGGCGGTGACATGTGGAATGGTACATGGGGAGTAATGAGCTATTTCGGTATGTCAAAAGAAACTGAAACTGACAGAACAATTCAGGGATATGTATATGATGGTAAGGTGAATGTTGGAACCGAGGAAGCTCCGGAATATGTCCAAAATGCTACTCCGGTTGATTTTGCAAATCCTGCAAATGGAGCTGGAGGAACTAAATGGACCCGATACGGATTTGGTTTTTCTGAAGACAATATCGAAGACGCAAGTTGGGTAAGATTACGTGAGGTTACATTCAAGTATTCGTTTTCAAAAGATTTATTGAGCAATACGCCACTCCAAACTGCGAGCTTATCATTTACCGGTAGAAATCTTTGGTTAAGCACTAAATACAATGGAATAGATCCAGAGACGAACTTGACTGGGGGAACATCTAACGCAAAAGGTTTGGATTACTTCAATATGCCTAATTCAAGAAGTTATGGTGTAGTTCTAAATATAACTTTCTAGTAAATGTTTAAAACTGAAAAATATAGAGCAATGAAAAATTTTAATAAATATATATCAGGAACATTTATAGCCGTTCTTTTTACGGTTATCGGTTGCGACTTTGGCGACTTAAATGTAAACCCGACAAAATTGTCAGAAGGTAATATTAAGCCAAGTCACGTTTTGCCGGCTGCTACATCGTTGACCTTGTTCAATCAGGGCGCTTTGGCTGGCAGAATGCCTGGGATTATTACTCAACATTTCCTGGGTATTGATGCACAGCAACTACCCTATTCGAGTTATGTAATCAACGAATCTGATCTTAATAACTTATGGGCGTCGGGAATGTATGGAGGATCTATGAAAGATTTGATTGTAATAATTGAAAAGGCTCAGGATGAAGAAAATCCTCAACCTCATTATGAAGGGATTGCAAAAGTACTGCTGGCACAAAACATAAATTTGATTACGACATTCTGGGGAGATGCACCCTTCGCTGAAGCATTTCAGGGAAGTGATTTGTTCAAACCGGTATTTGATACACAGGAATCAATTTATGCATCAACCCAAGCAATGCTTGATGATGCTATCAGTTTATTGGGCCAACCGGCTGTAGCAGGTGGACCTGGTGATGATGATTTGATATATGGTGGAGATGCAAGTTTATGGTTAAAAACAGCGTATGCATTAAAAGCAAGGGTTTACATGCAAACTACAAAAAAGGATACTGATGCGCACAATAAAGCATTGCCTGCTATTTCTAAGGCCTACACGTCCAATGATGAGGAATCTATATTCTATTTTGGAGCGCCAAAAACAGAATCTAATCCTTATGCACAGTTTGGAGAGCAAAGACCGGGTACATTAGTTGTGCACACTGGATTTCACGATAGGTTGGCAAATAATAATGACCCAAGAATTGAAAAGTTGATGGTGGAAGATGGAGGTCTGTGGCAATTTTATGATGGGCCTGCTTCATCTTTATTCTGGTCCAGCAATGATTCGCCATTACCAATAATCTCAAATACTGAAGTGAGATTCTTAGAAGCTGAAGCGCAATTAAGAGCTGGTTCGGATGCGGCGGCGATTTCTGCGCTTCAAGCCGGTATTATTGCAAATATGGAGCAGTTAGGAGTGGCATCTGCAGATTATGATGCATATGTAACTGCTAGAGCTGATTTCGCTGGTTTAACCACCTTTGAAGAAAAACTTGAACGCATCATTGAAGAGAAATATGTAGCGCTTTATGGGCAAGCCGAGCCAGAAGTTTGGTCTGACTTTAGAAGAACCGGATTTCCGGCATTGACTCCTCATCCGGATGGGACAAATGGATTGAATCCCAGTGGAGAGATACCAAGAAGGTTTATCTATCCTCGTGATGAGCGATCTACAAACGATGAGAACATGCAAGCAGCTATAGATCGTCTGGGTGGCGATACCTTGAGCCAGGAATTATGGGTGTTCAAATAGGATTTATTTATTTTATAAACAGAAAATAAAATGGAAAATATAAATATTAGATTTTTAATTTTAGGCTTGCTGACAACTTTTTTTGTTGTATCAGGTTGCTTTGTTGATGAACAGTGGGATATAAAGAATGGCGGCTTTTTTGCTGCGAATATGTATCCAGATAAAGATGTAGCCTATTTATTAGGAGAAACCACAACTGTTACTGTTAATTTTGATCCTATTGTCAATGAAGGAGTAGTAGTAGCTGCCGTAAATGTCACCAAACAATTATTTACTAAAAATGGTGATTCTGATCCTGTTGTAATAAATGTAGAGGGAGACCGATTTATTCAAACAAAAGAAGAGCTTTTTAGAGATGTCCCTGTTAATGGAACGGTCTTAACGGAAGACGATCTGGATGCTGGTGATTACTGGAAATTGAGCTATACTATGACATTAGGAGATGCAACGGTATTAAATATTGGAGATCAGACCACAATACTATTCTCCTGTCTATCAACTATTGCTGGTAAATATAATGCTGTTGGCTCAGGAACTTCCGGTGGTGGTAATGGTAATTTCCCTGGTAATCCAGATTTTCCATGGGATGGTACCGAAGTTGTAACACTTACGGAATCAAGTCCTGGTGTTTATGAAATGGACCACATAGTAGGAGGGTTTTACCCGAATTTTTGGGGAGGAGAGCCTGAATCAGGTGTATTTAGAGATGTTTGTGGGGCTTATACGATTGATACGAAAAAAGATCAATGGGCAGATACTATCACCAGTACTGTGACTAATAATGGAGATGGTACAATAACAGTTGTCTGGTCAAATACTTACGGAGACGGCGGAACTTATACACTTACCCCTCAGTAATCAAATCAAAAGTTTTAAATATTTAAGTTAAAAAAGGAGGCAGTTTGCTTCCTCTTTTTTGCATTTCACTTCTTATTTTTTGTATGTTAGTTCAGCGTTGAGAAACAAGCATATCATGAGAGTCTATTCAGGCATATTTGCGACTTTTCTTTTTGTTTTAACTCTTTCATGTGATGGTAGATTTGACATTGAAAAGGTTCATGTTGATAACGGCAATGCTCTTAGAGTTCCAATTCATTTTCATACGACAGGTATAGTTTCTACCCAGATTGAGTATTGGATTGAAAATGATTCTATGACTTTTTTTACGGAGCGGAATCAACCAGGAAAAGATCATTCATTTACCCTTCAGTCCCTTGTAGAAAAATCGAATTATAAATTTAGAATTCATTCTAAAAGGGGAGAAGAAAATTATACTTCCGAAAGTTATTCTTTCTCAACAATATCGTTGCCTATTTCTTTACCGTCATTTGAACTTGAGATCGAATTCGATGGTGCATTCCAAGGGTTAATTCTTGTTAAAAAGGTTCAGTATCCGGGCCAGCACCTACTGATTGACCAAAAGGGAGAAATACGATGGTATGAAGAATTTGATTCAGACTTATACAGACCTTTTTCATGGACTACAAAAGGACATGTTCTATCCATGATAAGTGATCATAAATTCCAGGAATTTGATTTGGATGGTAAATTGAAATTCTCAATGGAAAAAGGTCAGGGCGACTTGATTAAATTAATTCACCATGAAATAATAAAAGACAGAAATAATAACTATGTTACTCTCACGCGTAATAACAAGGTTTTTGACCTTTCAGAGATTGGAGGTTTACCCAATGACACTATTAAAGGAGATGGAATTATCGTATTAAATGATTCTGGTGAAAAAGTTTGGGAGTGGGATATTTTTAGCTTTTCTGATCCATTGGCGAGTGAGAATATCTTAAAAAAGAAAAATGACTGGTCGCATGCCAATTCCATCAATCTGGATATTGATGGGAACTATCTCGTATCTTTTAGACATTTTAATCAAATCTGGAAGATTGACTCAAAAAGTGGCGATGTGATATGGAAAATTGGAAAAGATGGCGATTTTCTGCTTAATAAAAATGAACTTTTTTATTTACAACATGCTGCCCATATTAATAGCAGAGGTGAACTAATGTTATTTGATAATGGCAGATCAAATAGAAAAATTTCAAGGGCATTATCTTTTAAGATAGATGAAAAGAAGTTAAAAGCTGAAATGATAATAAATATCAGCCTTCCGGACAGTCTCTTTTCATTTAAGCAAGGGAGCGCTTATCTTATTGAGGATGATAAGGTATTATTTTGTAGTTCTATTAAATACCGGGTCGTAATGACAAATTTGTCAGGAGCTGTTTTGTGGCAGTTAAAAAGTAGTCATTCTTTTTATAGAGCAGAATATATTGACTGTCCTGAAAGCTTTCATTACTAATTTATTGTTGGTTAAGGGAGTCAAAAAAATTCATGTAAAGAGAAAGGGATAAAATCGCATTTGCAGACTAGTTTATATTTATTATCATTAAATAATGCATTTTTATCCTGATGCAAATATTTATTTATCAAACAAAAACCCCACCCAGCTAAGCCGGATGGGGTTCGATTTATATAATTTAAGCTATACTTCTTACTTAGTTTCCTTGTCGTCCACTTCTTCGTATTCGACATCAGAAACATCCGATTCTTCTGCAGCGCCTGCTTCTGCTCCGGGAGCCGGACCGCCAGCTTGTGGGCCTCCGTCAGCACCTGCTGCTTGTGCACCACCTGAAGCGGCATACATTTCCTGAGCAGCACCTTCCCAGGCTTTATTCAGACCTTCCAAAGCCGCATCAATGGCAGCTAAATCCTGAGATTTATGAGCATCTTTTAGTTTCTGAAGACCTTCCTCAATTGCTTTTTTATTGCTTTCAGAAAGTTTATCTCCATATTCCTTCAATTGCTTCTCTGTTTGGAAAATCAAGGAATCAGCAGAGTTGATTTTTTCAACCTTCTCTTTTTCAGTTTTATCAGCCTCTGCATTGGCTTCAGCTTCTTTCTTCATTTTTTCGATTTCCTCATCAGTCAGTCCTGATGAAGCTTCAATTCTTATTTTTTGTTCTTTTCCTGTACCCTTATCTTTAGCGCTTACATGTAGAATACCATTGGCATCGATGTCAAATGTAACCTCGACTTGAGGTACTCCTCTTGGAGCGGGCGGAATGCCATCCAGGTGGAATCTCCCAATCGTTCTATTATCTTTTGCCATTGGACGTTCACCTTGCAGAACATGTATCTCAACCGATGGTTGATTGTCAGAAGCTGTCGAAAATACCTCTGATTTTTTAGTAGGAATCGTTGTATTTGATTCAATGAGCTTAGTGAAAACGCCGCCCATAGTTTCAATTCCAAGCGATAATGGGGTGACATCCAAAAGAAGTACATCTTTTACTTCGCCGGTTAATACACCACCCTGAATAGCAGCGCCTATTGCAACTACCTCATCCGGATTTACGCCTTTTGATGGTTTCTTACCAAAAAAGGATTCTACCGACTCCTGGATTTTTGGCATTCTTGTAGATCCACCAACTAAAATTACATCATCAATGTCAGATGGCGACATACCTGCGTCTTCAAGCGCTTTCTTACAAGGACCCAATGTTCTTTGTACTAAATCGTCGGTCAATTGCTCGAATTTTGCTCGTGACAAATTTCTTACCAAGTGCTTTGGAATACCATCTACCGGCATAATGTACGGCAAGTTGATCTCAGTGCTTGTACCACTTGAAAGCTCTATTTTTGCTTTTTCAGCAGCTTCCTTTAGTCTTTGGAGCGCCATTGGATCTTTTCTTAGATCGATGTTTTCATCTTTCAGAAATTCTTCAGCCAACCAATCAATAATTTTTGAATCAAAATCATCCCCTCCTAAATGAACATCACCATTGGTAGATTTAACTTCAAAAACGCCATCACCTAATTCGAGAATGGAGATGTCGAAAGTTCCTCCACCTAAATCGAATACGGCAATTTTTATCTCTCTATTTTTCTTGTCAAGACCATATGCCAATGAAGCGGCAGTAGGTTCGTTTATTATCCTTTTTACCTCCAGGCCAGCAATTTGCCCGGCCTCTTTTGTCGCTTGCCTTTCAGCATCATTGAAATATGCAGGTACAGTAATTACAGCTTCTGTAACCGCTGTACCCAGATAATCCTCGGCAGTGGATTTCATTTTCTGAAGCACCATGGCAGAAAGCTCCTGGGCTGTGTATTGCCGGTCTCCAATTTTCACCCTGATAGTGTCATTGTTGCCTTTTTCTACCTTGTACGACATATTTTTTCTTTCCGAACTCACCTCGCTGTACTTTTTACCCATAAACCTTTTTATGGAGCTGATCGTGTTTTGAGGGTTTGTAATTGCCTGACGCTTGGCGGGATCTCCTACCTTTCTTTCACCGTTACCATTGTCTAAGAACGCGACAATGGAAGGTGTAGTCCTCCGGCCTTCGCTGTTAGGAATTACAACGGGTTCACTACCTTCCATCACTGCAACGCAAGAGTTGGTGGTACCTAAATCTATTCCTATTATTTTTCCCATAATATTTTATTTAATATTGATTTCATTCAGTTTCTCAATCCATATCAAGGGTTATGCCAATTGTAAAACTCATATATTTCAATGCCATAATGGCAGAGATAGATTATGCCCTGAATTAATATCTGTCAATTAGGATTCAATCAGGTCAGGTTTGCTGATATTCTTTCAGTAAATTTCGGGCGGCAGAAATCGCGGGAATTTTTTTATTCTTTATATCTTTCTCCAAAGTGATTATTGAGTTGGCAATTTTTTTATTGGAATAGAATTTTTGTTTTAAGGAATATAATATAATGTCGTGCATCCACTCAACATTTTGAAATTGTCTGTTAGAAAAGAAAAAATTATTCTTCTTCATCTCTTTGGAGTACTTTTCGATTTCTTCCCAAATTGCCATCAATCCATGATTATCTATTGCAGAACAAGTAAGTACATTTGGATACCAGCCATTTTCTGATGGGGGAAAAAGGTGTAAGGCATTTTTATATTCACGCTGCGCTCTTTGGCATTTTGCTTTGTTGTCTCCATCTGCTTTCGTGATTGCAATGGCGTCTGCCATTTCCATGATTCCTTTTTTTATTCCTTGCAATTCATCTCCGGCTCCAGCCAGCATGAGTAGAAGAAAGAAATCAACCATTCCTTTAACTGTAGTTTCGGACTGACCAACGCCAACCGTTTCGATAAATATCACATTATACCCGGCGGCTTCGCAAAGCAGCATTGTCTCCCTTGTCTTTGTGCTGACTCCTCCCAATGAACTACCTGCAGCAGACGGTCGTATATATGCCAATGGGTCAATAGCTAAGTTTGACATCCTGGTTTTATCCCCCAAAATACTTCCTTTTGAACGCTGGCTGCTTGGATCGATGGCCAGGACCGCTAATTTATTATTGAATGAGGTTACGAGTTTTCCAAATGATTCGATAAATGTGCTTTTACCAACTCCTGGTACACCGGTGATTCCAATGCGTACTGAATTGCCAGTATGAGGCAAAATTTTTTCAATCACTTGTTCTGCTATCAGATGGTCTGATTCGAGTGTGCTTTCTACAAGTGTGATGGCCTTGCTCAAGATAATTTTATCGCCATTGAGCACACCATCTACATATGCTTCCACCTTTAGCCTTCTCTTTCTCTGATACATGCTTCGCTCTTCTAATGTGATGCAATTAAGGTTTTTTTAAAAAAAGGAAGAAATATGGTTTTAACTTTTTTTGTTGAGAGATTCTGAATAATTCAAGATGACCCTAACTTGAACTAGCCAGAATCAAATAAGATTGATAAGAGATTGATGTAGATTGATAATTCAATCCTCTGGCTCTACTGTTATTTTAATGAGATGTTCTTTCCAAAATCCAAATCACAATTGACAAACCTGCCTGTCCGGTAGAAAGGCTTGAAGGTTTTTAGTACAATAATAAAGGTTAAATTCAAGTTGGAAAAGTAGAATTATCCAGGATATAAAAAATTCTCAGGCCTTTACGTGGCCCCAGTTTTCTCCTGACCTTATCCGGTTGAGTTGCGTATGGGTGATTCCGAATCTTTTAGCGATCATGGAGAGCCTTGTTTTATGAGAATTCAGCAATCTTTTTATTACCCTGACATCAGCCTCGGTCAGCTTATATCCGGTTGTCCTTCTTCTCACTACTTCAGGATTTTTATTGTTATGAGCCACAAGTGCCTGTTCGGAAGCCCATTTTAAATTATATATGGAATTATTTTGTTTATCGAAATCCAGGTGAATAACAAAATGTTGATCTTTATTATCTTTTTGTATAAAGGTCTCTGCAACCAGGCGGTGTACGTAATATTGTCTTGTTATATTTTCACCAAACTTTACGGTGATACAACGATATCCATTCACATTTCCTCCTCTCAGTACACGACCGTTTTCTTTGTCAATTGCATAGCTTTTTATGCGTCCAAGGTGCGAAACTTCATATTTGTCATGTGGAAGATTAGATTCAAAATCAATTTCTTTCCATCTTTCTGTGGTCAAACTAGATCTCATATCAGATTTATTTAAAAAAATAAGATGTTAAAATTTGAGTAAAAAATGATTCCTTTTTTGGAACCTACTATTAAAAGGTAAAACGGGTCAAAATAATTCCATAAACTGCGAATAATTTAGAAAATATGTAATGTTTTATGAAATCATATTTAACTCAGAATTTTAAGAATAATCTTGTCTTATCCAATCTATTAAATATTGATTAAAACGTGCGGGATAAAAGATAAGGTAAAACATTTTCATTCAATATCGGTTTACTATGGTTAGAATTTAAGAAATATACAATGATAACAATTGTAGTAGGAACAAACAGAAAAGATTCGGTTTCTCAGTTGGTTGCCACGCAATATGCAGAGATTTTGAAAAAATATGGAGTTGTGTCTTCAATATTGAATTTAACCGATTTGCCTCACGACTATATTATTTCTTGCCTTTACGAGAATGTTGGTATGAATGATGAATTCAACAAAATAAGAACATTGATGAATGATTCAGAAAAGTTTGTGTATGTGATTCCTGAATATAATGGCTCATTTCCCGGTGTCTTAAAAGCTTTTTTAGATGGTCTTGATAGAGCTAAAGCCCTGGCAGGGAAAAAATGTGCCTTAGTTGGAATATCAGCTGGTGACCAGGGCGCCGGACTCGCCCTTAGTCATTTTACTGATATATTAAATTATTGCGGAACCAATGTGCTTGCTTACAGGTTAAGAATTCCTAAGATTTCGGATCTTATGACTGATACTAAGATCACTGAGGAGGATTATGTAGCAAAAATCCATAAGCAGTCAAAACAATTGATTAAGTTTTAATCTGGCTTGTCATGTAAAAACTTATTGTTTCCAAGTATTTGATTTTCATCGTTTAAGCTGTACCTGGACACGTTATTTTCTGACGAATGGGGTACATTTTGCAAATTGATATTTCTACGAATATAGGCAGGAGTGTCCCATTTTTCCCGGTAATCACCCTCGCGTTCATAATTATTATTATTATTCCTCAACCCTTTCAGTTTTTCTACACGGTCTCTCGCTTGTTGCTGCAGTGAATTCTTTTTAGAATCCAGGCTCGCATTAACTGTTTTTTGAGTTGCAGTCTCTTTTTCTTGAGTTTCACCAATTTTTTCAAAGAGATGTTCGTTCTCATCCAATCCTACTGAATGCTCGCTAAAGTCAGCTTCTTTTTCAGGTGATTTAGTGGGGTTTTCAAAAGTATATGTCCTTGTATTATCAAAAAGCTCTGGCTGATTGGCTACTGGTTCTTGTGTTTCCATTGGCTGAGGATCAAACAAATCTGTTTGAGGATCAGCATCTTTAACTTCCGCTCCGGTTTCCAGGTGGATAACTGTGGGTTTTTTAAAGCGTATTGATTCTGATTGGTGATCAAACCCGGTAGCAATCACAGTTACCCGGATGCTCTCTCCCAGTTCCTGATCTATACCATGGCCAAATATAACTTCTGCTTCGTCTCCGGCCATTTCAGAAATATAATCTGTGATTTCAGAAAGTTCGTCCATCTGAAGTTCTGCTTCTTCACCGGAAATGATGGATAATAGTACCTTTTGTGCACCAAGAATATCTTTTTCATTAAGTAGAGGAGAGGCGAGCGCTTCTTCTGCAGCTCTTGTTGCCCTGTTTTCTCCTTCAGTTGTAGAAGATCCCATCACTGCTGATCCTGAACAGCTCATTACCGTTTTCACATCTTCAAAATCTACATTAACATAACCGGGAACAGTAATGATTTCTGCGATTCCTTTTGATGCAGTTGTCAGAATATTATCGGCTTGGGCAAATGCGTTTCTAATTGGCAAATTTCCATAGATCTCTCTCAGCTTATCGTTGAGTATTACCAATACTGTATCGCAATTTGCTTTGAGCTCTTTGATTCCATTCTCGGCCTGTTTCATTTTCTTTTTTCCTTCAAAACCGAATGGAGCTGTAACGATTCCTACAGTCAATATGCCAAGTTCTTTAGCCACCTTTGCAATTACCGGGGCGGCACCTGTACCGGTCCCACCACCCATACCTGCGGTAATAAATACCATTTTGGTGTCATCGCTCAGTAGGTTGCGAATATCTTCCTTACTTTCCAGGGCGGCATTCATGCCTTTCTCCGGATTTGCACCGGCTCCCAATCCTTCTGTAAGATTGATGCCAAGTTGCAATTTGTTTGGTATCTGGCTGGCCATAAGCGCCTGTGAATCTGTATTGCAAATCACAAATTCTACATCTTTGATACCCTGTGAATACATGTGGTTGACGGCATTGCTACCTCCACCACCTACCCCAATTACTTTTATTATCGACTTATGATGCTTGGGGATGTCGAATGAATACGTGTTCTCGTTCATGACTAATATATTTAAATCCGGTATTTCAGTTTATTAGTAATCTTCTCTATTATCAATATCATCAATCAGCAAACCTTTGGTCTTATCAATGATTTTTCTGAATATATCGCTGCCTCGATCCCTTTTTTCTTTCCTATTGTTAAAGATTTCAGATTTTTCCATATACCTGTTTTCCCGGTCGTCAAGGGCTCTGAAACCTGAAAGCACCAAACCAACTGCGGTGGCATACATTGGGGTTTTTACAGCTTCTATTTTGCTTCTTCCAAGATGCTCGTTCGGATAACCGATCCGGGCATCCATTCCTGTCATATATTCGAATAATTGCTTCAATCCCTGCAATTGTGAGCCACCACCGGTAATTACAATACCACCTGCAAGTTTATTTTGAAATCCTGATGTAATGATCTCCGAATGTACCAGTTCAATAATTTCCTCCATTCTCGCTTCTATAATGTGCGATAGATTTTTTATAGAAATCTCTTTAGGAGCCCTGTTCCGCAATCCTGGAATGGAGACTATTTCATTGGGGCTGGCTTCCTCGGCGATTGCCCTGCCGAATCTGGTTTTCAAAAGTTCAGCCTGGTGCTGCATCACCATACACCCCTGCTTGATATCCTGGGTAATGATGTTTCCACCCAAAGGAATTACAGCAGTATGCCTAATGATGTTTTCATGAAAAATGGCAATATCTGTCGTACCGCCACCTATATCAACCAGGCAAACGCCAGCCTCTTTTTCTTCATCACTCAATACCGAAAGGCTAGAGGCCAATGGTTCCAGTATGAGATTCTCAATCTCAAGATCGGCTCTTTTGACACACTTATTAATATTGTTGATTGCGTTGGTTTGTGCGGTAATTACATGAAAATCGGCCTCTAATCTCACGCCAGACATCCCTACTGGGTCTTTGATGCCTTCCTCATAATCCACATAATAGTCCTGTGGCATCACGTGAATAATCTCACTTCCGGGAGGGATGACAATCCTATACATATCGTTTGTGATCCGGTTGATGTCTTCAATTGTAATTTCATCCTCCACAGAATTCCGGGTAATACTTCCATGCTGAATTGAGCTCCTGATGTGCTGCCCGGCAATACCAACATTGGTAATGCGGATGTCGATGCCCGATTGGGCCTCTGCTTCTTCTATGGCTTTTTCAATGGCGAAGATGGTCTTGTCAATATTTGACACAATGCCCCTGATTACTCCATCAGACTCAGCAATTCCCATTCCCATCACTTCAAGTTTGCCAAACTCATTTTTGCGTCCTACTATTGCGCAAATTTTAGTGGTTCCTATGTCTAGGCCGACAACGATTTTATCTTTTTCCATAATTAAAAAATTATTCGCAAACTATTTGATTTTTAAATTTTAAACTCACTCGGTTATAGCTGTTCCAACCTTTGGTTGGCAGTATGTCTTTGTAGAAAATTTTCAGTTTCCTGAATTTCTCTTCTATGTCAATAGGTTTTCCAAACTCCACGATTTGCTTACTTACCTGTGTTGACATATTTATATTTCCTTTTTTATCGATATGCATCTGTGAGATTTGAGCTTTCCAAAACTTATCCTGCTCCAGGAAATTCAGCAGTTCCATTATTTGCTGGCCCATCTCTGTTTCATTCAGGTTATAAAGCGTAGGATTGTCTGCATAAGCGCCATCGATCAAGGTTACTCTCGCAGTATATCTTTTTGACATGGGCAACACCTCGCCTATGTTACTGATGTATCTGTCTGACATTTTATGGCTCATCAAGCGGGCTATTGGTCTGCTCTGATTGATGCTGATATTGAGGTTGCCCTGGACGTCTTTAAATACTTCTGCGTTTTGAATGAATTTTGTGGAGTTGAGACCGTTTTCTATTTCTTTGAGATTTAGGTCGTTAAATAATTCACCCACAATTCTCTTTTCTCCACTTTCGGTGATCAGATCAATTATGTCACTTTCATTGATGAAGTAGTTTTCAAACTGATTGTCAATGTTTACATTTATGGCGATGCAAATTCTCTTGCCATATTGCTTCTCAACAAATCCGATAGAACCGAAAATAATGATCACCAACAAGGCGATTTTACTAATATCCCATATTTTTTTCAGATTCAATATCATTGTTTTCTTTCTAATAATTCTTTAATTGGTTGTACAAACCGATCGATATCACCGGCGCCAATGGTCAATATGACGTCTGAGTCAATTCCGGAAACTATGGATAGTAATTCGTTATCCTTCGCGATGAGTTTATTAGGATTTTTCATCCTTTCATAAATAGATTTTGAAGTCACACCTTCTATGGGTAATTCCCTTGCCGGATAAATATTCATGAGGACGACCTCATCAGCCATATCGAGACTCTCGGCAAAACCATCCGCAAAATCCCTTGTTCTGGTAAAAAGATGAGGTTGAAAAATTGCCGTAATCTTTTTATTAGGATAGATGCTTTTTACGGAGCTTAAAAATGCTTTTATCTCCGTAGGATGATGAGCGTAATCATCGATATATACTAAATCGTCTCGTTTGATTTGGTATTCAAATCGTCTTTTCACCCCGCCAAAAGATGAAAGTGCAGATTTAATTGATTCACCATCAATTCCTAACTGCAATGACACCGCTATGGCCGCGACTGCATTTTCGACATTGTGATTTCCTGGGACAGGCATTCTGATTCCCTTAATTTTTTCCTTTTCACCATGAAAATCGAAAACAAAATCAGTCCCTGAAATATGGAGGTTAGCTGCCTTATTTTCACCTTTATCAAGTGAATAGGAGTGATTAGTAATTTCAGGCTTTTCATTTATTAGCCAGGAAGTAAGTGATTCGTTTACGAAAACATGACCGTTTGGCTTTACCTTTTCAATAAATTGCTTGAATGATGATTTCATCTCATCATGTTGCAAATAGATATCAAGGTGATCTGCATC
Source organism: Bacteroidota bacterium (assembly GCA_024280115.1). Taxonomy (GTDB): domain Bacteria; phylum Bacteroidota; class Bacteroidia; order Cytophagales; family Cyclobacteriaceae; genus JAAUQL01. The sequence goes on from JAJRQT010000066.1 coordinate 16,279, forward strand.
GGCAGAGGTAACAACAGCAATGTCCGGGGATAATTTTAAAAACGATCTGTCATATTCATCCGCTTCTAAAACCGCAATGGTTTTTGGTGTATGGTCACCTTCGATGAGGAGGTTAGATTCATAGCCCTGAAGAATTCCTCCGATGAGGGAAACACTAGATTTGCCGGCAACCTTAAGAATGTGAGCGATCATGGAAGATGTAGTCGTTTTTCCATGGGTTCCGGCAACAGCCACTGAATAAAGGTCATTGGTGATAAGGCCCAGAATTTCTGATCGTTTGTAAATAGGATAGTTCTTATTCTGGAGATAGTTAAGCTCCTGATGGTCTTTGGGAATGGCAGGAGTCAGCACAACCAGAACATCTTCTTTATTGAATTTAATGACTTCAGGTATCGAATTGGCAGCGTCATCATAGTGAATTTCTGCGCCTTCGAGAGAAAGTTTTCTTGTCAATGGAGTTTCGGTTTTATCATATCCATAGACCTCTTTGCCAAGGTGAATAAACCACCTCGCAAGAGCGCTCATGCCGATTCCCCCGATTCCAAGGAAGTAAACGATATGTTTATCTTCTATTTTCAACTCACTATTTTTATTATTTCTCTCACAATATTTTCAGCCGCGTTTGGCTTCCCGAGTCTTTTAATATTACCAGACAATACTTTTTGCCGGTCGTCATTGTATAGTAATTTTAAGGCTTCGGGGACAAGGTTCGTTTCTGCGTCTATGTCTTTGACAATCAGCGCAGCTTTTTCACTTACAAGCGCTTTGGCATTTTTAGTCTGATGGTCTTCTGCAACATTTGGCGATGGAACGAAAATGGCAGGCTTACCCGTGATGCAGATCTCAGAAATGGATAGTGCGCCAGCCCTCGATATCACCACATCTGCAGCGGCATAGGCTAGATCCATCTCTTTTATAAATTCATAATACTTAATGTTTTTCAGATCAAATTTTTCTAACCTAAGCTTAAATTCTTCATAGTAAAATGAACCTATTTGCCAGATCAACTGCACATCTGCATCAATGAGGTCTTGCAGGTGTTTGATCAGGCTTTCATTGAGTGTCCTTGCGCCCAGACTTCCCCCAAAAGAAAATAACGTCCTTTTCTCAGGATCCAGCCCGAAGAATTTTATGGCTTGATCTCTTTTTTTATCAACATCGATGATATCATCCCTAACAGGATTGCCGGTGAGTACTATTTTTTCCTTTGGGAAGTAATTGCCCATATTTTCATAAGCCACACAAATTTTTGTCGCTTTTTTAGCAAGCAGTTTATTTGTAAGGCCCGCGTAGGAGTTTTGTTCCTGAAGAATGGTAGGGATGCCTTTATTTGCAGCGGTTCGCAAGGTGGGGCCGCTTGCAAAACCTCCTACTCCAATCACAACATCCGGCTTAAATTCATTGATGATTTTCCCTGTCTTTATAATACTGCTCAGAAGTTTGAAAGGGAACATGAGGTTTTTCAGCGTTAGTTTTCTTTGAAGTCCGCTGATCCAAAGCCCTATTATTTTATAACCGGCCTCGGGTACTTTATTCATTTCTATTTTCCCTTTTGCTCCGACAAAAAGAAATTCTGTTTCGGGTAAGAGCTCCCTCATTTTATTTGCTATAGCAATGGCCGGATATACGTGTCCTCCGGTGCCTCCCCCGCTTATGATTACCCGATATGGTCTGTTCTTTTCGATATTTTTATTTTTTATGCTGCAGTAGCTACTTTTCTAAAATCATTTGACTTTTTAGTACCAAATTCATCCGATTCTCCACGGCTTACACTGAGTATAATTCCCAATGACAATCCTGTGAATAGCAATGATGTGCCCCCCATACTTACCAGGGGCATTGGCAATCCGGTAATTGGCAATAGGCCAACAGCCACGCCAATATTGACCATGGCCTGCATTACCAGCGCCAGGCTCAGCCCGGCGGATAGCAATCCTCCGAAGGCCCGTTCACTTTTAGTGGCTGTCAGCAATCCACGATATAGTAAACCCAGGTACAGTAATATCACGACTATCGCCCCGATGATTCCATACTCTTCAACTATGATGGCGAAAATGAAATCTGAATAGGAGTGGGGCAGAAAATTTCTTCTTACACTGTTGCCAGGACCTTTGCCGGATATACCACCTGATGCAATGGCGATATATGATTGTCTTGCCTGAAAAGGTATTTCATCGGGATCAAAGAAATCCGTGATTCTGGTGATGGCAGTTTCTCGTCTTTGGCCAATAGAAAATGCTATCGAACCGGCTATAAGTCCTACAAATGATAGCATGATTAAATATTTCATGGGTACACGACCTATAAATAACAGTATCATGCAGGTAATCAATAATAATCCGGCAGTTGACAAATCGGTCATTGCGATTAACCCGCAGACCAGGCCAGTCCATATTAAAATGGGAACCAGTGATTCTTTAAAGTCTTTAATATTTTGTTGCCTTCTAGCCAGCATACTTGCCAGTTGGGTGATGAGGGCAAGTTTTGCAAGGTCAGAAGGTTGGAAGGTTTTATCAATTACCGGTATCGTAATCCACCTCGATGCTTCGTTGAGACTTGTCCCGAACAACCAGGAGAATAAAAGCAGTGGTACGGAGATTAATAATGCAAATCTTGAAATTTTTGCATAATATCTATAATCTATCCGGTGCGCTATCCACATAGCAACGAGGCTTAATATTACAAGGAAACCGTGTCTTATTAAATAATGCTCGGTGTTGCCTTCCATGTTTTTATAAGCCAGGGTCCCTGTAGCGCTGTAAACAACCAGGATGCTCAAAATGGACAAAGCAATAACAATGGCCCAGATTACAGGATCTCCTTTCAGATTTTTATCTATCCAATCCTTTATCATGTCATCATCCTTAAATTGTTCTCAAACTTTTCTTTTAAAGCATAAACTGCTTCTTTGAATCGATCTCCTCGTTCTTCGTAATTTTTAAATAAATCAAAACTTGCGCATGCCGGGGAGAGTAATACGACATCATTATCCGCGGCTTTTGAAAATGCTATTTCTACCGCATTGAACACGCTGTCAGTCGTTGTGATATCTGTTATATATGTTTTAAAATGCCTTTCAATCTTTGAGTTGTCAATTCCAAGGGCGACTATGGCTTTCACCTTATTGGCCACCATTTCATCGATCTGGGTATAATCATTTCCTTTGTCAATGCCCCCAATGATGAGTACTATAGGATTTTCAAAGCTCTCCAGGGCATACCAAACTGCGTCCACATTTGTGGCTTTTGAGTCATTATAGAAATCAACTTCTTTGATTCTTCCAACATACTCAAGTCGGTGCGGAGCGTTTTCAAAAGTTTTTAAAGCGGATAAGATGCCATCCCAATCAATACCAATATTTATTGCAACCTGAACCGCTGCCATAGTATTGATCATATTATGTTTGCCGGGCAATGGAAGATACTTATTTGGAATACGTTTAAGATTTTCTCCATCTTTAAACATCAAATTTTTCTCCGCTTTATAGGCAATGGATTTTTCTGATTTTTTTAGTGATATTGGCTGCTTTCCAACATTGGAATTCAAATGATCCAAATATCCGACAATAGTCTCATCGAGCTCATTGTAGATGAAATGATCTTCTCTTCTCATATTCCTGATGATCCGGAATTTTGAATTCACATATTTTTGAAAATCATTTTCGTACCTGTTCAGGTGATCCGGGGTGATATTCAATAATATGGCTGTATGCAACCTGGATTTGTGCATGCCATCGAGTTGGAAGCTGCTCAACTCCACAACAAAATAGTTTTTGTCATCTTCGGCAACTTGTCTTGCAAGGCTGAATCCAATATTTCCCGCTAAACCAACCTTCAATCCATTTTCTTGCAGTATGTGATATGTAAGAAGCGTAGTTGTTGTTTTTCCATTTGTCCCTGTAATTCCGATGATTTTCGCTTTTGAGTGACGAATCGCAAATTCTATCTCAGATATCACCGGAATTTTTTTCTCTTTGGCATTGAGAATCAATGGAATATCATCTGGAATGCCAGGGCTTTTAACGATTTCACTGGCTGATAAAATTAATTCGGTATTGTGCTGGCCCTCTTCAAATTCAATTGTCCTTGCTCTTAAGATTTGTTTATGATTAGAAGAAATAATTCCATTATCCGAAAGAAAGACATTATAGCCTTTGATCTTTGCCAAAATAGCAGCGCCGATCCCACTTTCTCCTCCGCCTAATATGACTATTCTTTCTTTCATAAATAATCAGACCTGTTTATCTGAGTTTTAATGTCGCCAATGTCATGATGGCCAGTAAAATACCAACTGTCCAAAATCTTGTTACAATCTTTGCTTCGTGCAGGTTTTTTTTCTGGTAATGATGATGTAAAGGCGCCATCAGGAATATCCTGCGACCCTCACCATATTTTTTTCTCGTGTATTTGAAATATGAAACCTGTATGATTACTGATAAATTTTCAATCAGAAATATTCCGCAGAAGATTGGAATCATCAGCTCTTTTCTAATAGAAAGCGCTAATACAGCGATAATGGCTCCCAGGGATAAACTACCGGTATCTCCCATGAAAACCTGTGCCGGGTAAGCATTGAACCATAGGAATCCAACACATGCGCCAACAAAGGCAGAACTGAAGATTACCAGTTCGCTGGAGCCCGGAATGTACATGATGTCCAGATAGCTTGAAAAGATGACATTACCGGATATATATGCCAATATCGAAAGTGTGAGACCGATAATTGCGGAAGTACCCGCTGCCAGTCCGTCGATCCCATCTGTAATGTTAGCGCCATTGGATACTGCCATAATTATGAGAATGACAAAACCAACATAAATGGGCATCGTCAGCCAGTCCCCAAGGCCTAAGGTAAATGTACTATAGTCAAGCTCATTCTTTTTTACGAAAGGGATAGTAGTTTTTGTTGATTCTACATCCTGATATACAAGCTCACTCATCTGTACCCCGGATTTGATTGATTGACCCGGTTCAAATTCTCTTACCACTACCTCGTTGTGATAAAAAAGTGTAAGTCCGACTATGAGTCCCAGGCCCACTTGTCCGATGATTTTAAAAATGCCGCGAAGACCTTCTTTATTTTTTCTAAATACCTTGATATAGTCATCCAAAAAGCCAATCAAACCCATCCAGATTGTAGCGACAAGTATGAGGATTACATAAATATTACCAACAATTGAAAAGAGTAATGTAGGCAGGATGATGGCCAAAATGATGATGATCCCGCCCATCGTCGGTGTGCCTTTCTTCTCCATCTGACCATCCAGCCCCAGATCCCGAATGCTTTCGCCAACTTGCTTTCTATGCAGAATATTGATGAGTTTTTTGCCAAAAGTAATGGTGATGATCAAAGATAACAGGGCAGCCATGGCAGCTCTGAAGGAAATATATTGAAATACTCCCGCTCCAATCAGATCAATCTCTTCTTTTAGATATGTAAATAAATAGTAAAACATTTAGCCCTGATCGGTTTTATCGTTTGACATAAGTGCCTCCAGTTCCAACAATACTTTTTTGTCGCTGAAGTCTTTTTTTACTCCTTTTATTTCCTGGTAATCTTCATGGCCTTTCCCGGCTATGAGAATAATGTCATTATCTTCAGAAAAAGCCAGTGCAGTTTTTATAGCCTCTTTTCTGTCAATTACCGTAAGCGTCTTTTTGAAATCTGTAGCTTTCACACCCATTTTCATTTCTTCGATAATTGCTTCCGGCTCCTCGTCTCTTGGGTTGTCAGAAGTGAAAATAACTTTGTCGCTTAGCTTACAGGCGATTCCTGCCATAATCGGCCTTTTTTCCTTATCGCGATTTCCTCCACAACCCACAACGGTAATAACCTGCTCATTTCTGGTTCTTACACTGTTGATGGTTTTTAATACATTTTTCAGTGCGTCCGGCGTATGTGCATAATCGATGATGGCAATGATATTACTCTTAAGAGGGACTCTTTCAAACCTTCCGGGAACCGGTTCGATAGATGAAAGCGCCACCAATAATTCTTCTGGGTCTTCGCCAAGAATAGACCCAACTCCATAGGCGGCGATAAGATTATAGGCGTTGAAATCACCAATGAGATTGAACCAAATTTTAAAATTGTCAACATCCATTTCCAATCCCAGTAAAGAATTGGAAAGGATCTTGGCTTTGTAGTCACTCATTGATCTTATACCAAATGTTTTCTTTTCGGCTTTGGTATTCTGGAGCATAATTTTACCCCTTTTATCATCTGTATTCACCAATGCGAAAGAACCGGATGCGAGTTCGTCAAAAAGTTTCTTTTTTGCCTTAATGTAGGCATCGAATGTCAGGTGGTAATCTAAATGATCATGTGTGATGTTGGTGAAAACAGCAATATCGAAGCTTAATCCAGCAATTCTGTTCTGATCGATGGCATGGCTGCTCGCTTCCATAAAGCAGTGCGTACAACCGGCATCGACCATCTCCTTGAGCAATCTATTAATTTGAATAGCATCTCCGGTTGTGTGCGTAGAAGGCAATTCATTTTCATTGATTTTATTTAAAATGGTTGACAAAAGACCAACATTGTATCCGAGTTTTCTGAATAAATTAAACAGGAGTGTAACAGTAGTCGTTTTTCCATTTGTACCTGTAACACCAACGAGTTTCAGTTCTTTAGAAGGATTGCCATAATAATTAGCCGCAATGATTCCCAGTGCTTTGGAGCTGTCTTCTGTTTGAACAATAGAAACATTGTCTAAAGCTTCAATCTTGGTTTCACAAACAATAGCGGCAGCGCCCTGATCAAGGGCTGTCCGAATGTACTTGTGGCCGTCAACTTGTGTGCCTTTCACCGCGACAAACAAATCTCCTTTACCCACTTTCCTGGAGTCGAAACGAACATTTGCTACCGGGATGTTCATATCTCCGGAAGAGGCTGTCAACGACACTTTGTGCAATATGTCTTTTAACAATATCATCCGAGTGTGAGTGAAATTCTACTTCCTTTCGACAATTTTTGCCCGGGCAATATGGATTGCTTTGTTATGCGCCCTCGTCCTTTGTGGGAGACCTGCATTCCCTGATTTTCAAGAAGAAAAATAGCATCCCGGAGCGTCATCCCTAATACATCAGGAACAACTTCCGGGGCTATTTCATCGGTCGTCCATAACACAGCATTGTCTTTAAGTCGAGCTTTTACCCATTCTTCGCTACTTGAAGCCTTGTTTGGAATAGAAAGCTCGTCACAAATTCTTTGTAGATCTTCACGATTTCCCGCTTTAATCACAGGAAAAATGCCTGACTCAGTGTCTTGCATAGCGATATAAGGCGCGTGCAATTCAAGATCGAGGGCATATATTTTATCGGCGATTTCTTTAAATACCGGTGCGGCTACATTAGAGCCATATTGTCTGAATCCTTTTGGTTTGTCGATGACAATAATACAGCTGTACTGAGGGTTTTCAGCGGGGAAATATCCAACAAAAGAGGTGCTGTATTGCCTCGTATATCTGCCATTGACTAATTTTTGCGCTGTGCCTGTTTTACCGGCGATTTTATAATATTTGTTTTTTATATTTTTTGCCGTTCCATTTTCTACCACACCTTCCAACAATGATTTGACTTCCTTTAGGGTCTTTGCAGAACAGATCTTTTTCTTCAATACCCGGCTGTCAAAATATTTAATTTCCTTGTCGGCCTGGCTGATGGATTTTACAATGATCGGCCTTATCGATTTACCGTCATTGGCAATTGCATTGTAGAATGTGAGCAACTGCAATGGAGTTAATTCTAACTCGTAACCTATTGACATCCACGGCAGTGTGATGCCACTCCATGATTTATCAGAAGGGTTTTTAATTTTCGGAATTCCTTCGCCGATCATTTGGAATCCAAGGGGTTGAGATAAACCAAATGAGTTGATATAGTCAATATATCTCTGAGGATCGCTGCCAAATTGGTTGTACACCATTTTGGATATGGCGATGTTGGAAGAATATTCAAATGCCTGTTTTACTGAAATAGTTCCATATCCCCCGGGTTTGTGGTCTATCATATTATGGTTATAGAATTTATAGGTTCCATTCCCGGTGTTGATGCTGTCTGTCAATTTTAACTTTGAATCTTCCAGAAGTGCAATCATGGAGGCGAGCTTAAAAGTTGATCCCGGCTCTGCCAGACCTTGAACACCATAATTAAAAACCTCCCGGTAGTCGTTGTATTTTTTATTTTTAGTGAGGTTGGAAATAGCTTTGATTTCTCCGGTAGAAACTTCCATAACGATCGCACAACCATAGTCTGCATCATGGTCTTCCAGGGCATTTAGCAATGCAGATTCGGTTACATCCTGTAGATTTACATTTATTGTTGTGTGAATGTCATAGCCTTCCACAGGCCGCACTTCTGAGCCATCGTGCAGTGGCCGCCATTTTCCTCCGGCCATTTTTTGATATAGTGCTTTTCCGTCTTTACCGGAAAGATATTTGTTGAAACTGTATTCGAGGCCGGCTCCGTCATTGTTGTCATTTACGAATCCGACAGTCCTGTAACCAAGGTAGGAGAATGGCCTGTATCTTCTGTCCAGTTTTTCAAAAATAACACCGCCTTTTAGTCTTCCTTCCCGGAAAATAGGCCAATTAGCCATTTCCTTTTTTTCCTGATACTTGATAAGGCGCCTATTTAAAATAACGTATTGCTTTTTCGCTATTCTCGCATCGTTGATTTTTCTTTTATAATACTCCCGGCTTCTGTCATTGAAGTGATATGAAAGTTTGAGTGCAAGTGAATCAATTCCCTTTTTATAAACTTCGTCACGGGCGATGGTTGGATCGAAAGCAACCCTGTAAGAAGGCAAGGAGGTAGCTAAGAGACTTCCATTGTCGCTGTAAATATTACCACGAGTAGCTTTTACAGTTCTGTATTTCAAATCGATTTCTTCCGCAAGCCGGGCCCACTTCCTGTCATCTACAGTTTGCAGAATGACGATCCTGGCGAGTACCGCAAATGCGAATACACCGATGATTAGAAAAGCTACTCTAACCCTTAATATTATGGACTTCCTAATGTTCACTTTTTCCTAAAATGATTTTATTTGGTGGTGTTGAACTTTCTATTAATCCTATTTTACTTACTTTTCTTGCTACTTCAGATTGTTTGCTGGCAAACATATAGTCTGCTTTCAGCGAGGTAAAGTCTGCTCTAAGCTCCTCTACCTCAACCCTCATTTTGTCAATTTTTCTGATTGTTTTTTCTGCCCAGTGGTTATTTCCTATATAGAAAATACCGATGGCTGTTAGAAAGAGAATATGAGGAATGTATTTAGATGGCAACCCTTCATCAAACAAGGCATCGAGTTTGAGTTTGCTCCCAATCATGGAAAACAAGCTGATTTTATTCTCTTTTCCCTTATTTATTTTATAAGTGTTTTTGGACATCTTAAATTTTTTCAGCGATTCTCATTTTTGCACTTCTTGCCCTGTTATTTTCAAGAATTTCCAGCTTGTCTGCTAAAACCGGTTTCCTGCTTATGGATTTCAGAGGTTTTATTTCATTCCCAAAAACATCTTTTTCCACCTCGCCAAAAAATTTACCTTTATTAAAAAAGTTTTTGACAAGCCGATCTTCGAGCGAATGGTAAGAAATGACAACCATTCTGCCCCCTGGCTTTAACACATTCATACTCCTGGTTAACATTTCTTTTAATGCCTCCAGTTCATTATTCACCTCTATCCTTAGTGCCTGAAAAACCTGTGCGAAGTATTTAAACTCCCGGCCTCTCGGAGCGAAGTCAATTAGTATTTTCTTTAAATCCTGATTAGTTTTAATCGGCCCCAGTGTTCTTATTTTGGCAATAGCTGCAGCCAGAGATCTCGCATTTCTTACCTCTCCATATAGGCCAAATATTTTGTGCAATTCTTTTTCATCGTATTTATTGATCACTTGCATTGCACTCTTAGATGAATTTTTATCCATCCGCATATCAAGAGTGCCATCAAATCTTGTGGAAAACCCACGGGACGGAGTGTCTATTTGATGCGAGGATACACCGAGATCGGCTAATATCCCATCTACCTGGGTTGCTCCATGAAGTTTGAGAAATTTATCGACAAACCTGAAGTTGCTCTGAATAAAGCTGAATGATTTACTATTGATTCTTGCGGCATTTTCTGCTGCATCAGGGTCCTGGTCAAATGCAAAAAGGCGACCTTCTTTGATATTCTCCAGAATAACCATCGAATGACCGCCACCTCCAAAAGTAAGATCTGCATAGACACCATCTGATTTAATTTTCAACGCATCGATGCTTTCTTTTAATAAAACAGGTTTATGGTAGGTCATGGTTGTCAACATTACTCTGTCAGGTGTTTTTGTGCCAGTTTAGAAAATTCTGCATTATCATTTATAATGTACTCTTCGTAAACGGTAGAATCCCAAAGCTCTAACCTGTTTCCCAAGCCAACCAGAATGATTTCTTTTTCAAGTTTTGCATACTTGATCATGTGCTTTGGTATCAAAAATCTGCCGGCACCATCTAATTCCACCTCAGATATTCGCCTGAAAAAGTTTCTTTGAAGTCGCCTGAATTCTTCATTAAACTCATTCATAGAGGCTAATCTTGAATAGATTTTTCTATATTCCACCAGGGGATACAATACCAGGCATGGCTCGAGCCCTTGGCTCAAAACCAACTGATTACCAGATACTTCAGGCAATTTTGACTTTACCTTAGCAGGTAATGTCAGCCGGCCTTTTGCATCCATTTTGCACCCAAATTCACCCGTAAAGAAAGACATTGGCTATAAAGAAAATTCTATTTTATATGAACAAAGATATTAATTTAAGCCACAATCTCAACCACTTTACCCCACTTTATGACACTTTTTTACATTTTTTTTATAATTCATACACAGACAGTAAGATGTATCCATTGATTTATAGGCATATAGTACCGGTGATTTAAATAATAGCTTTTATTATCGTGCTGAAACAATTTTTTTGGTGGGGGAAAGTGGTAGATGATTCCGAGCGTGTGTAAATCATTGCAACATTTTATCATTAACTCCCCGGGTGCTAGATCCCGTGTGCCGTATTGAAGAGGGGTATATTGTGAAGTTTAATAGTTGTTCCGCAGAAGGTTGTCTGGAATTTTCCCGGTTTTGTATTTCTGTCAATCTACCTAATTGTATATTATTCCCTACAGTGGATTTCAATATTAAATTTCCTATCAATTGATATTGTGTATTATCTTTACATTTTATTTAAAGTAGGGATTATCAGAGCGAATTTTTTATGAGAAGAGTAATAATTTTAAGTTTATTGGTCAGTTTGTTTTGGTCTTGTACCTCTTCAACAGAACAGCATTTGAATACATCAGATAAAATTTTAAAAGCAGGAATTTGGAGAGGTGTGTTAAAACCCCAGGGAATAGAAATTCCTTTTCTATTTGATATAAAGAAAAATGAAGGCGGTTATAAGATGGTTCTTATAAATGCGGATGAAAAATTGATATTGGATGAGTTGGTTATTGAGGATGACTCTTTGCATGTTCAGCTTTTTGTGTTTGATGCGACCATTCACGCAAAAATAGAAAATGATAAACTTCAGGGAGCCTGGGTAAAGAATTATGCAGAAGATTATGTAATTCCATTTGAGGCAACTTTTGGCGATGATCAAAGATTTGAAATGGGACCACAAAAAATGGATACTTCATTTGATGGCAAATGGGAAGTGGATTTTGTCAACGAAAATGGTGTTGAAAAAGCAATTGGCTTGTTTAGTCAAAATGGCCGGAAGGTGACAGGGACCTTTCTTACCACTACAGGAGATTATCGCTTTCTTGAAGGGATTGTTGATGATGATAATATGAAGCTGAGTTGCTTCGATGGTTCACATGCGTTCTTGTTTGAAGCTGAAATGCAGGAAAATGGAGAAATTACCGGCGAATTCTGGTCCGGTAAAACAGGCTTTAGCAAATGGACGGCAAAAAGAAATGATGATTTTGAATTACCCGATCCCTATGCTTTGACTTTTTTAAAGGAAGGGTATGAGCATTTCGACATTAAATTACCAAGCACTTTAGGAGAACTGGTAACATTATCTGATGATCTATACAAAGACAAAATTGTAGTGGTGCAGATCCTTGGTACCTGGTGCCCTAATTGTATGGACGAAACAGCATTCTATGCTGACTGGTATAAAAAGAATAAAAAACGAGGAGTAGAGATTGTTGGCCTGGCATTTGAAAGTAAGGCAAATGTGGAATATGCCACTTCGAGGATAAATAAACTGAAGAAAAAGCTCGGTGTTGAATATGAAATATTAATTGGAGGAACTCCCAATGATGAATCCATAGCTGAGGCACTTCCGATGCTGAAAGAGCTCATATCATTTCCTACTTCTATTATTTTGGATAAACAGCATAAAGTGCGAAAAATCCATACAGGTTTTTCTGGCCCGGGAACAGGGGTCTATTATGAGAAATTTGTGGAGGAATTTAATTTATTTATGGATAAGCTGATTGAGGAATAATCTTTTTTTACCAATGGGATATATTTTTTATTTAACCATATTGACAAAAAAAGCCTGCCAAAATATATCTGGCAGGCTTATCAGCAACAATGCTGAAAATATTTTTACTTTTCTTTTTCGGCAGTAACTTCAATAGAACCTTCAGAATAGCTTGCAGTTCCAGTTAATTTACTTTTAGCAAGTGTAGCTTTAATAGTAACATATTCACCTTCTACATAAGCGCCGAATGAGATTTCATTGCCATCAACTGTTACGTTTCTCATTTCAATTTCATACTCTCCAATTTTGATTTTACCTTCCAATTTATCTCCGCTTTCAGTGAAGATCAATTTGCCGGTAGAGTATTCATAGGGAGCATAAGGAGCTTCGTAATTCCATGTTCCTATTACAGATTTCGCTTTTCCCGCTGCAAATGCATTTCCAACAACCAACGCAAGGAACAATCCCAAAACAATCCCATTCTTTACTAATAAACTTTTCATTTTTTATTTTAATACGTGAAACAAATATTTTTATAGTTAATTTTTCCAGTGACAATAATCGGGAAAAGATATTTTTGATTTCTCTTTCCCCTGTCATTAGGGATAAAAAACATTTATATGGGATAAACGGGAAATGTAAATAATTAGTTGTTCAGGGTTTCTTTTTGCTTAATTAATTGCGTAAAAAAGACCTTGTAGTTCTTGGAAACAGGGATTGTTTCATCGGGATAGTCTTTAAGTGCCAATGATAATCCCTGGTTGCTTTTCATGGAAACGGAAATCTTATTGATGTTGACCATATAAGAGCGGTGGCACCTTCTTATTGGGAATTCATCCAGTTCTGTTTCCAATCTTTTTAGAGTAGTCCTGACTAGTTCTTTTCTTACTTTTCCATCTTTAATAAAGTAAACGGCCACATAATTATCTGCGGATTTAATATATAATAATTGATCGAGATCGATGGCTATATGCAACTCACTGTTTTCATCTAAAATATTTACAAGATGGTTGCTGGCATTTAGCAGCGTATCTATATTTTCGCCTTTTTGAGCGGTATGTAAATAAAACAAAACCCCTGCGTAAGGAATAATTATCACAAGTGCCGTGTATTTGAAAGCTAGAAAGACCTCGTTTACAAGATCCTGTCCCTGAAGACCTGTACTTCCGTAGATGAAAAACATAGTAACTGTAAGTAGAGCCAGTTCTACTAAAAACCACAGCATAATGCCATACATTTTTACTGCGCGAATTTTTAATATTTCTCTTATTACCAATTGGCTGGCCATAAGCACTGCCATGCCGATCAGCCCGAAACTCGAAAGTATGATAAACAATGGGATAGTTTCATTTTGATACCATCTGTCCACATTGAACGGCAGGTACAAATTCATGAAAAGAATCACATAAATCCCCGTGACTATAATTAACAGCCACCTGCTTCTTTTGCGGTCGAGAAGATGAAATGGTTGTTTTAAAAAATCTACTATCACAGCTAATTAGCGTTCGTCTATAAAGTTAGAGTTTGTTCAGAATGTTCGAGATCAAGGCTTGAGAAGTTTCTGAAAAATGGAGTTTACGTATGTAAATGAGTTTTTTAGAAACAAGCGTAACGCAGAGATCGGACATTATGGACAGACTCAAATTATCCTATATAAATAAGACTTCAATACTAATTAAATTATTTCATGTATAAAAAGTCTGCATGAGAATAGATGAATTTATTACCAAATTTATTTATGTAGAAATGTTTCTCATATTGTTGTGTTGAGCAAATTTGAATTAGTTCTGTAACGTATAATATGTACAAAGTGTCATGGTCTGATTTTTTGTGTGTAGAGGATATTGATTTTAATAATTTGGAAACTGATGAAATCAGCTTGAATATCCTTAAAAAACTTGTTTTATCAGGACGTATGAGCCTCTTGGATCGAAATTATAAATCGAAACAAAAGTCAAAATACAAGGCTACACAATGGCAGTTGATAATAAGAACAGGGAATTTCAAACGATATGTGCTTACCCTGGAAATAGTTAATGATGCTACTTTGCTCAAAGAATATGTCAAAATTCATGCTATGGGACAGACCTGGCCCGAGATAGCTGACAATATGAAATTGGTAGGAATAAAAGATATGGAAATTTATTTATGGGGATACCGGGCATTTCTTATTATGGATACCAAACCTGATTTTGATATGCAAAAGGATGGTGAAAAATGGAGTATGTTGCCACGCGAAAAAGAATGGCAACAATATGTAGCTAAATTTCAAAAAGTAGATCCTGATAGTAAAGCAACTGAGAAGTGGGTAGCGATGGACAAAATAAATTTGTGAAAATCATTTCTTATTTGCCTACACACCTAGATTGAGCGCTTCTCATCCCCCTGAATCGCCCAGTTTAGGTAATACTTAAATTGGATTAAGATTTCCATAAAAAAACCGAAATCTAATGGAAAGATTCCGGATATAATTTACTTAACAGAAGCAAGAGTATCAACCAGCCTCCATATTTTCTGCGCCGGGGAGCATGCCGGCCAACTTGTCCGGATTGTGGATAAGTATTGGCATGTGTTGTGGGCAAATATAATATTTATTGCCCTGATAGCTTATTTCTATTAATGGGGCCTGGTTTTCATCACTTTGACATACCAGGCAATTTTTTTCATTATGTTCCATATTGAAATTAATATTTGTTTTTTAATTTGAAACCAACAAAGGTAAGCAAATACTTTAAACTTGTTTCCCTGTACCGCCTGAAAACTACGGCAATCGGGTTTAATGGAAATTAATAAGAAAATCCATGGTCTGTGGTTCACAGACAAATTAACTATCAAAGTTTTCCGTCTGTGAGCCACAGCCCGAGGTACGATATGTTAAATTTTTCTAAACCCAATTGCCCTTCTTGAAAACCAGGGAAATTGCTTTTAACTTTTCACTCACCTTCATTCCTTCGCAGCGATGGTTAGTCCGTGAAGGCAGAGACGGGATCTCAATGAGAATTAGTTGATTTAAACTTGTATTTAGAAACCTGTACCATTGAAGAGATTCCATGCCATGAAAACCAAGTCAATAATTTTTATTCATGTTACTAAAATGAACAAATCAATGCCTCTCATTTTAGCTTAGATTATCATTTTGACACAATAAATTCTTGTTTTAGAGTTTTTTTATATAATATGTTTCTCTAATTATTAAGAATAATTGATTTTAATTAATTGATGACCATCCATGAGATCTATTTTTAAAAGGATATATTTCTTTAATCTCGATCAATCACCAAAATATAGTAACAAGCGAAAACGAATTCAGAGATTATTGATTATTAATTATTTTCTGGTTTTTTCCGTACCGGTTATAATTATCAATGATTTAGTGCTTGCCATTTTGGGAGTACAAGCCTATACTTTCGAAAAATACCCTGTCCTTTTTTTCTGGATTATTAATCTTATCGCCTTATTTCTGACAAAAAAGAAAAAGTACTTTTTATCCAAACTTATCATCATATTCACTCCTTTAATTTTTATATCCTCCTATTCAATTTCAGGGTATATTATTGGAGAGCATTTTTTATGGCAGCCTATCATGATTTTAGGGCTCTCAATTATTCCTTTTTTAGTGTTGGATTTCAAAAGTGAAAGAGTGTGGCTCATCATTGCGTTTTTATCTTTTTTAGTTTATATAGTTTTTCACAACAGTATCATGCTGTTTGGGGCTATTGAGGAGTTTGGGTCAGTATTTAATATTTTGAATACAACGCCATTTATTTATACTGCAGTCCGAATCATCATATTCCTGTTTCTTACTTCGATCATTTATTATTCAATCCGGTTAAATGATCACCAGCAATTGATCAATGAGCAAATAAATGAATCTTTGTTAAAAACTAGCAGCTACCTGGAAAGTGTAAATGCAGAATTGCATGCACATCGAAATGCAATTAACAATTCCGCATCTCTACTAATTACAGATGGACAGCAAAAAATTATTTCTGTCAATGACAATTTCCTTTCTATATCAGGTAATTCCCTGGCGGAACTGGTCGGCACAAGCTTGAAAGAGGTGGTTTTAGCATATTATGATGAATCTTTTTTTAAACTGATAATAGACACTTTAAATTCCGGCGAGGTTTGGAGAGGCGAATTAAAATTAAAACAAAAGAAAGGTGATTATTTCTGGATGCAAACTGCCATTTCTCCAATATATGATCCCGAAAAAAAGCAAAAGGGTTATTTATTCATAATGTTTAATATCACCAAACTGAAGAATGATGAAGAGCGCCTTGAAAAACTAAATTATGAAAAAGACCGAATTCTTTATGCCGTAGCACATGATTTGAAAAATCCACTGCTTAATTTTAAAGCATTATTAAATCTTATAAAGTCAGGGTTGGTGAAGAAAGAAGAGGAAGAAGAGATTTTTAGGCTCATGACCAAAGATTGTGATCACTCCACCAATTTAATTACGGAATTATTAGAAATTGGAAGGCTCGAAGATGATGATTTTGTTTTGACGAAAACCCCTACGGATTTGAATGCGTTCCTGGAAAAATCGCTTGAACAATTTGAACAGGCTGCAATAAAAAAGGATATCGAATTTACAAAGTCATTTGACAAAGATTTGAAATCTATTGAAATCAATGAAAAAGAATTTATCCGCGTTGCGTACAATCTTATAAGTAACGCAATAAAATTCACACCTGCCGGTGGTGAAATAAGCATTATAACGAAAGCTGCAATCGGCGATAAAGTATCGATAGAAATATCAGATACAGGTATTGGAATCTCAAATGAATTGCTCCCAATTATATTTGATAAATTTTCAAAAGCCAGTAGAAAAGGAGTTGAAGGTGAAAAATCAACTGGATTAGGTATGTGGATTGTCAAACATATCATAGAACTACACGGTGGGGAGATTTCAGTAAAAAGTCGTGAAAATGAGGGAACTATGTTCACTATTTTGCTGCCTGTATAAAGCTCATCCTGGAATGGAATTTGTATTTTCAGATATAAAATTTGTCCGGGAATATTTTTACTTATTGATTGTGGTAGAGTCTTCTTATGTTTATAAAGTATGTATGACACAAAACTCTCTGCATCATATTCATAATTGTGAAGTTGTTATTATTTACTTATTCTAAATATCTCAAAACATCCATATTTACTATTCTCAATGAAATTATCTATTTCATTTGAGTGATAAATCAAAATATCTACAATTGCCTGGGTTTTTAAATTTCCCGTCCGAATCCAAAATATTTTTTGGCGGGAAGCCATACAATGAATTTAGATCATTAATATCTGAATCTTGAGTAACAATCACATAGTCGTTTAGCTTTGCGAATTCCCAAATTTGTCGGTCTGTAGCGTTTATTAAACCTTCATTTTTAACTGATGTAGAATTAGAAAACTTTGCAGGGAGAAGTTTCAGTATCCTATGAGAGATATTTTGGTCAAATAAAAATCTCACACTACGATTTGATATATTTTATTTTCTCTATCAGCCGCATAACTTAAGGTGGCATAAATGTCATCCTCAGTTAATTCGTCAAAATCGCTTAATATATCTTGAATTGTCATTCCTGATGCCAACCATCCAAGAATATCATTGACACTGATTCTCATTCCGCGAATACAAGGTTTCCCTCCGCGTTTTCCAGGTTCAATTGTTATTATTTTCTTATAGTCGATCATGTCATAAATATATTCGTAAATATACTGAAATTTTAAATGACGGAAAGCCCTGACTTTTACACCTACTTTCTTTAAGAATTACCTCAGTGTAGAATATTCTACATTTTATAATCATTGCGAGTGTTTGCAACGATAATACAAAGGGAGAGAGATGCAATAATATAGAACATATTGCTATTAAAATAAATTATATCCCAAAATGCTTATCAGCAAAATCCAAGTATGCCTCCCAGTCAAAACCTGTGAAGTCATGTTTGCCGGTACGGATGTGATATCCAACTGATTTTATGATGGGTATATTTATTCGTTGCATTTTATTTTAAGGAATCTCCAAAAGACTTGACAATGCGAGAAAGATGCAGAGGAAACTACATTCACTATCATGTTTCCTGGGTTTTTCACATTGGAATATTCTTCATAAGTTGCTCTGTGCATTGGATTGGAGTTATGATTAACTTATCTGTATTTTTGATAAATCTGAATAAAGGGTTATTATTAAAAAAACTTAAATTCAACTTTGACTGAACCAATTTAGCGTCTTGTGCGTAGAGATGAGACAGCTTACCAAGGAATTTGTGTACCCTAAATAATCAACAATTTACCTACTAAAACAATCACATTATGAACTTATTAATAAATTCTTATATCAAGAATACCGCAATTTTACTTTCGGTAATTTTTACAATTTTCTTTCAAAATGTAAATGCACAAAATACCAAAGTTGTGGATATTAAACTTGATGGTGCAAACACATCGCAGGCTGAATTAATAATTATTCTTCCTCAAAATCAAGCACAGAAACAATCGGTAATATTAGAAAAGGAATTTCCATCAGGAACAACAATTAGTACGCCTGCATCAACAACAGTAAGAATGGGCGCGAACGGCAACCAACAAGAACTGCTGCCAAACACAAAGCACTCTATTCGCCTAACGTCTAATATGGAAAGACACAAAACAATTGAAGGGAAAGTGATCCATTATGTGACTAATAAAACAGCAGGTTATGAATATAAAGCAACAGGAAATAGAGAAGTTTATGCAAAAGCCCCCGGTACTGTTTTTTCAGTTGAGGTTAGCGGTAAAAGCACTTTATTTGAAACTCTTAAAGGTGAAATTATTACTGTAGAAGAAGCTAAAGTTAATGTAAAACAGCCATCTAAAAACATAGCTTCGAAGCAAAACAGACCCATAACTTCAAGTATAACCACAACCCACAAAGCTGGCGAATCTAAGTATTTTGACGGTAATCAATCCGATACAACCTTTGAAAGCTATGCCAGCGCTTTAAAGTATTTTACTATGCAGCTCAGCGAAAATGAAACTTCTGACTATCGCGACATCGAACAAATAGCAGACGACAACATGCTACTGGGTGAATTATATCTTGACGATGGTGAGCCATATAAGGCAATGACCTATTTTGATAGGGCGATAGATTATTACTACGAATTGGAATTCGAGGATCTATCCATTGCCGAGGCATATTTAAATTTGGCTGAAGCGTATTATATGATAGAAAATTATGATAAGGTTGATGAATTAGCAGATACGGCTATTAATTTAATTATACCGGAATTGAATTTTAATAAAACTGATTACAAATATGCGGAGGAGGATGGTGATATATATCTGATGGAAGATATTGCAATTGAACTTCATTATAATTATGACTATTTGGCTTGGGCCTATGAGCTGAAGGGCGATAAGGAAAAATCAGATGAATATTATAAGGAAGCAGACTCATATGACGGTGGATATTAAATGTTTATTTATTTTGAAAAATGGTTAACCGCAGTTTAAAAAACTTTTTTATTTAATTCCAGTCAATTGAATTGGGCTCAGAAGGAAGAGCAAATTCTTCGGTTAACAATTGAGTTTTTTTACGGGAAGTAAAATTTTTATACCGTGATAACATAATTAGCCAGGTATGCAATACATACAAGTCCTGACAGGTAAATGGTGATAAAATAAACAAGATTGAATATTTTCCATCCTTGCAGGTTCTCTTTATACTTTAGTCTGTTTAAGTCAAATTTAAAACCAAAAAATATTTCCGCGGTGTAAAAAAGAGAGAAGGGTATGGATTTGAAAAACTTGCTCAATTTAGAGCCTGTAACTTCCTCCCAATATTCGTTGATTTTATCAGCTTCATAAACTCTTCTTGTAAGGTGTTTCAGAAAAAAAACATTAAGAAAAGAGAAAAGCACATAGAGTATCACGCTATTTTGAATGATAAGCCATTTTTCGTATCCATACCCCCACCAATTTTTATCAACCCAATTCTGGAAATTTCCCCATATTCTCTTTATTTCACTTCCTTTTTGCTCAGTGTATTTAAATTCCTTGTATTCCCTGTCCAATTTCTCATAACTAAGTGTGAACCCCTCATCTTTTTGTTTTTCAAGCAGGACTTCGTAAACGTTTGATTTTAAATCATAATCTATTTTTGTGTCTCCGGGCGGAAACCAAAGTTTAAATCGTTTGTACCTGAATCTGAATTTATCAATAGCTGCACCATTTAGGTTGATATAACACGTGCCATATTTTTCGTCTATAAAAGCGCTTGTCAAATCAATTTCATTGGAAATTTTGGTAGTGTATGAAAAGTCCAGATACTTAGGTAATGTAGTGGAGGTAAAATTGGCATCTGCATTAAATTTAGCTTTTTCGAATACTGCCATTGAGTCAAAAATAACATCTGTAAAATTGGCGTCTGCATTAAATTCCACTTGGTTAAAATTCACGTGATTTTTAAAAGTTGCATTGGAGAAGTTAACGATAGAATTAAATTTTGCTTTTTTAAAACTGGATATGGAAGAAAATTTTGAATAAGAAAAGTCTGTGGTCGATTTAAACTTTACTTGTAAAAAATCTACATTTGATTCAAATGAAGTCCGAGAAAAATTCACATCTGATAAAAACTGAACACATTGAAAGTCAGCCGATGCATAAAATTTTGCATTGGAAAAATTAACATAAGAATTAAACTTTGAGTTGTTAAATTCTGCTGGTTTTTTAAACTCTGCATTGGAAAAATCGACAATTGAATCTGACAATTTATCCCAAAAATCAGCTTCTTCATTGAATACAGAATTGCTAAAATTTGTTTGCTTAATGGCGCTGAGATTCAGTGATTCTTCCTTAGCACAATCCTGGGAGAATGCATCAGATGTTTGCATTATGAATAATAGCAAAATTCCTGGTATTATGATATGTTTCATTGTACGGTCAATATTGGTTAAACAGTAAGTAGCGATCAATAAAAATTGAAAATTAATTATTAATGCCTTGGTTAAATAGAGAACTTCGGTTTGCTGTTGAGAATATCACATTTATCGGTTTATTAATTAATTCATCAAACCTTCCAAATATAGATAAAACTAACAGACTCATATCTTCTTTCTCAATTTCAACTAACCATAGCGAAATTAATATACGAATGCCACTGTGACAATTAAAACGTCGGATGTTTTTAAAACATCGGATTGTTTTTACCATAACACCATTAGCTGATAAGGGAGGACTGCTTAAAATCCCTGTTAATAATTGAAATCCCGAATCTGATTAGCTGATTAACTATTGAATGTGTACTTCGATTTTATACGCACCTATCGGACGATCAGGACTTCACTTACCAGCTTCCAGTTACCTTCTTCCTCTTTGATCAGTGTTATAAGTGATACAAATGTCAGCTTGCTGCCTTCGAAAGATACCTTTGCGCTGGCGGTAGGGCCATTGATTACCATTTCTTCAAAGGTCAGTTTGCGATGATCGCCACCAAATTCCTTTGTCTTTATTTTTTCCAGGTAAACTGATTTTGGCATTACGATCACCTCTGCACTACCAAATAGTCGATTCATTACAATTCTGTAATTATCATCTAAATACTTTGCCAACTCAACATCATCGCTGTTGTCTCCTGCTTTAGAAAAAGCAGTAATAGTTTCCTTAACAGCTTTAATTTCAGGATTTTGCGAGAAGCCGCTTGTACTGAGTAAAACACATAACATGCCTAATAATTTTAATTTTTTCATCTTCTTAAATTTTAATGGTTAATACTAATTGTGATTTCCTTCACTTGTTTTTAGTCATTTAACAGAATATTTGTGCCGATTTGATCTTTAGTGAAAATTATTTTCTTTCATTACTTTTTGGTTAAAGTTTAACATTTATGGAAGTGCGCATCATTGAATGATGCTGAAAATCATCTTCCCGGCTGTATGCCATGATCAGTGTATATTTTAAATCTCTGTTCAAGTTCTTCTGATATTTGCTTACAGCCCTGATAGGGAGAGAAAATTTTAATGTTGTTTTACCATTTTTTTCAATGCCATCAACATCTTGCACCTGAGATCCTATACCAAATGTCTCAATGGGTTTATAATTTCCAGCGCTTATTGTGAAATGTTCAACCACTTTTGGTTGTTCATTAACAATGTTGCCCATTAGAAGATAGGTCCCTGCAATATCTTTTTTTGTATTAAAACCAATAGTCACCCAGCCATCGGTTGGTGCGCTCATTTCGAAGAAAATTCTTTCATTATCATAGCGCCAACGCATGGTCATGCTGTTAATTGATATTGTTTGTATATTTTTCTGTTGTCCCTGACCAGATGTGGGCCAGTGGCCAATGCACGTGATCAATATTGTTAGCTGAAATATGATTATAAGTGGGTTCATAAGATTCATTAAGTTGTTAAATCAATAATTGATATATCAATAAAATTGCGAAAAAAAATCAAATCATGTTTTCCTGGATTCTAGTCAGCATAGATTTCAGGATATTGAGTTCACCGTCAGAAAATCCTTCAATACTTTTTCTTCTGTGTTTATTGATTATACTCATATGGTTTTTTACAAAGGCAGCTCCTATATTGGTGAGGCAGATGTTATATTGTCTCCGGTTATTTGGTATTGGTTTCCTCTGGAGAAATTGCTTTTTTTCCAATAAATCTACCGTTCTGGTAATGGACGCCGGATCTCGCAGTGATTTATTTGCCAGCTCTTTCTGAGAAAGCTGCTCGGATTCTTCGATAATTTTCAGCAAAATCCATTGGTCAACTGTTATGCCCAGCCCAACTTTATCAAATTCACGCTGAGAGTACAGTTTAGAGACTTTATTGGTTTTCTCTATTTGGAATAAAATCAGGTCTTCAATGTCCTTTATCATTGTTATATCAATAATTGATTATGCAATGATAATAATAATCATTGATATATCAATGATTTATTATTTATTTTTATTATTTGTTTTAGAGTTACTACGAAAAATAATTCGAAAACTGAGAGCGTTGCACGTAATTTACGAATCCATAAATTGGTATAATAAAGTGGAAAAACACTTAATTATTCTATATTATTGCATCTTAATACTATTTATTTTTTAAATAAAAAGTCAGCTACATATGGGATCAAATATGAATTCAAGACGCAAATTTATTGCTAAAACAGCTATCGGTACTTTTGGGTTATACGCCGGTATGTCTGCTAAATCCTACTCAAATATTATTGGGGCAAATGACCGAATTAACATTGGTTTTCTCGGAACAGGAGGTAGGAGCAGGGGACATAGAAGGATGGTGGAAATGTCGTACAAAGAGAAAAACCTACGGACTGTAGCTGTTTGTGACCTCTGGACAAAAAACAGGGAAAAAGGAGCTATGGATTGTAAGCAAAAATTCGAAGATGATGTGAAACAATTTAAGTACTCCGAGGATATGCTGAATATGAAAGAACTCGATGCTGTGATGATTGCCACCGGGGATCATCAGCATGCAAAGATACTGGCAGAAGTAGTAAATGCGGGGAAAGACTGCTATTGTGAAAAACCAATGGCCCAGGATATTGAAGATGCAAAGCTTGCCCGTGACACGGTTTTAAGTTCAAAGCAAGTAGTGCAGATGGGCTCTCAATGGATAAGCGAACCGATACATATTGAGATCCGTGATATCATACGTTCTGGTAAATTGGGTCAGATTACGAAAATTGAGCATAGTTGGAATGATAATAATCATCGCTGGCATGAACCGGATGACCCCGATGTTGCTGCCATTCGTGAGCAGGACACAGATTGGAAAAGATGGCTGCTGGGCAAACCTGACAGACCGTTTGATCCATGGGCTTATTTTGAATTTAGAATTTTTAAAGATTTTTCTGGTGGTATTACTTCTCAATGGATGAGTCATGCGATAGGATTAGTACACTTTTACACCGATACAGCTATTCCCGATAGTGTGGTTGCCAATGGAGGTATATTTGGATGGCCGGATATTCGCGAAAACCCCGATACTTTTCAAGCACTTGCAACTTATGATGATGCAAAATTTCTTTATTCTTATTCATCGAGTTATGCTAACAAATTTGGAGACCAATCTGTAATACGGGGAAAAGATGGCACATTATTTTCCCATGGTGGAGAGGGAAGCCCACGCTGGTTTTTTATACCCGAACATTTAAAATTGCCAGGAGGATTTGATTTTTACGAAGGACTGAAAAAAGCTGTAGAGAAAGGAGAGGCGGAACTGATTACGGTTGATGAGTTTAAAGGTAAAGTTCCTTCAACAAGTCTGAGTGATGATAGTAAGCCACATCTCGACAATTGGATTGATAGTATGCGAAGTAGAAATCTGAAACCCAATGGTCATGTAATGACCGGATACTGGCACTCTATTGGTACCATTATGGCAACACGAGCTTACAGGGAAGGAAAGAAGTTGTATTGGGATCGAAAGAAAGATGAGATTGTAACTGATAAAGAAGGCTAATCATGAATGCGACTATGCCCCATAAACAAATTTACCTGCCTCATTTATTAGGGGGCTTCGATAAATAAAACCTATGGTCCATTACGATGTGGTAATAATAGGTGGAGGGCCGGCAGGGTTGCGTTGTGCTGAGGTATTAGATGGTACTGATAAGCAAGTATTATTGCTGGAAAAGAATGAAATAATGGGAGACAAGGTTTGCGCCGGTGGCTTGACAAGAAAGGATCTTGCCATTCTCGATCTGCCAGACGAAGTGATTGAACATAAAATATATGATACTGCCCTACATGCATTGCAGTATAAAAGTGAGACCCATGCTCCGGAGGCTTTTGTCTTTACGGTAAACAGGAAAACATTAGCTGCCTGGCAGGCAAAACAAATTAACGGAAAGAATATAGAGATCCAAACCGGGGTTCGGGTAGCAGGGATTAGCAAAGATAAAATCAGGTTACAAGATGGCTCGGAAATCGGGTTTCAGTTCCTTGTCGGAGCAGATGGGGTAAACTCTATTGTCCGTAAGCACCTGAAAATACCAAATGAGAAGCGGTTGATTGGAATTCAATACACCATACCTGTGAAAAATCCAACTCCGCAATTGGAGTTATATATGAATTCAAGGTTGTTTCATTCCTGGTATGCGTGGATTTTTCCACATGCTGATAATTTAGCCATCGGGAGTATTTGCGATCCTGATATTATAACACCAAAAAAACTTTTGTCTAATCTGAAAACCTGGCTAAAGGACAAAAATATTGACGTCTCACAGGCAGAGTATCACACCTGGCCAATAAGCTATGACTACAGGGGACATCAATTCGATAACATATTGTTAACAGGAGATGCTGCGGGATTAACTTCCGGGCTTACCGGAGAAGGCATATATCAGGCTCTGGTATCTGGGGAGGCTGTGGCAAAAATTATTTTAAACGGAGAGACTGTCATCCCTGAGATGGATGAAATACTCCGTTACAATTCTATTCAGGAAAAAATTTTATGGGTCTTTATAAAATCAGGTCCGTTGCGCCAAACGATTTTTAAAAGCATCATTTTATTGATGAATAACAAATGGGTCAAAGAAAAGATTAAACGTAGTTTTTCCTGATTATTTCAAACAATTTAGGAATGTCTTAGTAGGAATGCATTTGCTGATTTGCTCAAAAAGTTGCAAAACCGGATAAGCATATATGTGCATATTATCAATTATCTTCCATGAATCTAATTTTATAATCGCTTATCTGTAAGAATATTTTGCCAGTTTTAAGATCTTCTGAGGATAGCTTTTTTTTATCAATTTCTACGTCTTTGGCCATGTAGTTCAACGGTATTTTAATCCGTTCCATCTCAAAGTTTACCTCTACCATATAAGGTAAAACTGAAATGGGTTTTTCATATTGCATAAGTAAGGTGTAGGAGCCATCTTTCTTGGTTGTTATTTCAGTTTCAATAATTCTATTTTTAACAGTATCCATTATTAGGGTGGCGATGGCAAAATCTGCTTTTTTATCTGTAGGAATTACATTAATAACTTTACAAAGGATGCTATTTTTTTCTTCCATTCCCCTGTTTACTGTAAAAAATGAATATTTAAAGATTTCATTTAATGTAAAATCCAGGCCTCTTTTTGGTATGAGTACAAAATCATCAGAAGAGAAATCTACTGGCTTGCCCTTTATATAATGCATTTCAGCATTTTTTGCGGGCATATTGATAAAGCTGACATCCAAATCAAGTCTTATTTGTGCTGAGAATTCTTCAATAGAATCCATTCGTCGCTTTATTTTTAACAAATTGGAATCGATATCCTGTGCAGATAAGCTTTGGATATTTAGCATATAGAAAAGTGCAATTAATGTTTGCACAAAAAATCTATTATTTGGAGTCTTGCAAAGGCTAATTAATGTCCTTTTCATCCGATATCCTTTTTATTAAACAGATAAATACCAAAACCCATAAAAATTATTGTATAACCAACGAGCAAAGCGCTGTTCAATAATATTTGATTCCAATTGATTTCGAAATAAAAAAAATATTGCCAGGTGTCATTAAGTTTGGCAAAAAATAATCGATTGACCCAGGCATTACCAAAATCAAACTTGAGTAACAGATTTGATAGTATCAGGAAAAAAGCAGCAATAATCCATGTTTTAGTGGCTTCTTTAAAGATCACAGCCAGAGTTAAACTGGTCACTGAAAAAAACACCATGGAGATTGTTCCTGAGGCAAAAGCCCATAAAAGTCGAAAAAATGCTTCTTTTGGTTCAAAAAAATTGAGAGTGTCGATATAGACAATCAGGTCTCCATTGCCAAAGATTGAGTAGGAGAGGACAAATGAAGTCAGCGCCATAAAAAAGACAACCAGGACTGTGAATATTATTGCAACCACATACTTACTGAGGATAAATTGCCATTTGCTAACCGGCTGTAGCATAATTGTTTGCAATGTTCTGTCCTTATATTCCGAAGTAAGAGTTCCCGAAATTATTATCATCAGGATAAGGGGTAGATTAAACCAAAGTGTGTTGAGTATCAGATAAATTAATAAATTACCGTTTAGCAAGGTGCCTTCGAAATAGAAGGATTGTTTGAGATTTCCCAAAAGAATATCAATTATACTGCTTCCCTGGAAATATGCGCTGAAAAGTACAATTACCTCAATCAGGAATATTGCAGCCAGCGCGTAGTAGGTTTTACCCTGCCGGGAAAGCTTATAAACTTCAGCAGCTAGAAGAGCTTTCATTGAGTGGCAGATTCAAATAAACTATCCATACTTATTTCAGGTGTGCATGAAGTAATGTATATATGCTCGCTGTGCAATTCTTGTATTAACGCGGCCACTTTTATCGGGGATATCGTGACCAATGCGCAGTGTCCTTTAAATACCACATGATATTTTTTTAATATTTTCGATGAAGAAATATTGGGAGCACAAATAGTATAGCTCTGAGTGTTGTCGGTAATCAAGCGGTGAGCAGGACCAGAATCAATTATTTTTCCATGGCTGATTACAAATAGTGTATGACTGATTTTGCTCAGTTCATCTATGATGTGTGATGAAAGGAGTATGGCGAGTTTTTCTTCTTCGGCAAGTGTGTGTATCAGCTTTCTTAATGCAGCAATCCCCAGAGGATCCAGTCCTGAAAAAGGCTCGTCCAGCACCAGGCATTCAGGGTTATTTAGCAGCGCAATGGCAATTCCAAGGCGTTGTTTCATGCCCATAGAGAAATTTCTGACAGGATCTTTTCTGTCCACTGGTAATCCCACCCTGATCAGGCTTTCGGAAAGTGACCTTCGATCTGTAGGAGCTCCCTGTATGCTCCCAAATATTTTTAGGTTTTCAAAAGAATTCAAATATTCATACAGAGCTGGCTTTTCAATGATCCCTCCAATTGGTTTTTTACGATTTGAATTAATTTCAATACGACCACTATCAGGGCTGATCAACCCGCAAAGAATTTTAAAGAGCGTTGTTTTACCGGCTCCGTTAGACCCTAAAAGACCACAAATTTCACCTGCTGCGCACGAGATGCTGACATTGTCGAGGACTTTCCCCGATGGGTAGGATTTACTCAATTCATTCCCGGAGATTATCATATAGATAATTCCAATTGCATTTTCTGGTAATCAAATTTAGATTGATAGCTTTTCTCAATAAATGTTCTCGACCAGAAAGCCTTTTTAAATAGGAAAAGTGGATCTTTTACCATGAAGTAAGGTGCAAAATGATACCAACGGACTCCTTTGTTATAATAATAATCATTTACATCATCAATAATTCCCAACTCACCGGCAGCAACTTCCACGGCTGTTCGCTGACATTTTGATACCATATACATGTCTGCAATTCTATGGTTATAACCGTACATAAAAAACTGGTCTTTAACCCGCTTATAATTTTGAAACCGTGACCAACCATCCATGATCACCAAAAATATATGTGAAAAAGAAAATAGGAAGCAACTGAACCAAAACACGATGAAAACCATGGAGGATTCAGCGTAAGCGGCTTTTAATTTTACCCAATAGAATAGTGCTTCTAGTACAAATAATGCCATTGAATAATATAATAATTTGCCAACTCTGAGATAGGAAATGAGCTTAGGGGGTTGGTATGGGATTGTAGTAAAATTCATTGTTATCAAATCTAATAATTCTCAGCAAAGTTTCAAATCAATATTGAGGATGGAATTAAAAAATTACAATTTGAAATGAAATTGCATAATTCATATATTAATTTGTTCTTATCCTTTTATTTCCACTTTGAGCCTATATAATGAATCGAGATTATGCGCGATTTGAGGTTAAAAGTACGCATTATACGTTGCCTTTGTTTTGTTTTAATTCATACATTTACAATTAGTAAAGTTTAGGATTGAAATAAATAATTGGTGAAGTGGTTGATTCACAGTAAATATGCAAGTGTAATAATGCACTTTTTGAATTAATTAATTGCTAATTTTAGCTTATGGCCTAAAACCAAAATTTAAGACAGTTTATATTGTCATTAGTATTTTTTTTGATTGATAACATATCATCTATTAAACAGAATATAATGCAGAAGATTTATAGGGAATTGCTCGTGAGGTTCAGGGATGGTGAAAACCGCGCATACGAAGAATTATATAAATTATACAGAGAACCGGCATTGAGATTTTGTAATTCAATTTTAAAAGATATTGACGAATCTGAAAATGTAATTCAGGATGTATTTCTGAAAATTTGGTTTAAAAGAACTTCCATCAATCCGGATCTTAATTTCAATTCATATTTATTTACAATAATTAAAAACCGTGTTTTTGATTATCTCAAGGAGGTGAAGAAAAATGAATTCCTGAAAGAAAAATTCTGGGAGAGAGTGCTGGAATATAAGGCGGAAGATAATGAAATTAAAGAAGAGCGATTTGCTAAAGTAAAGGAGGCTGTAGAAAATCTTTCTGAAAAGAGAAAGGAGATCATCAAGCTCAATTATGAAGAGGGTAAGTCATACGAGGAAATTGCCAATCAACTAAAAATTTCAAAAAACACCGTTAAAAATCAATTAGTAAAGGCCAAACAAGTCATCAGAAAACAACTCGATATGGCCTCTATGCTCTAGGAGGTCTTACTTGATCTATTTTTTCATCATCTACACGATACTAAAACACATATAATTACTCAACTTGCTGGGTTCAGGGGTTCATGTCGCAAGGCTAAATCAAATTAACAAGTATTGAATGCTGAAAAGGGATTCCAGTAGTTTTTATTGATTTCAGGTACCTTCGAAATACAACTAATAATTTCCATCTCCGCTCTTCTGGCTTCATTCGATACAATCCGCGTGCTGCTGAAACTTTAGCGAAGGAGGAAGGCTTGCCGAAGGCGATGAAGACTATTTACCTTTCCCATTAGTATTAAAGTAGAACATAATTTCAATATTTTAACTTTTTTTAATTATCCGATAGTCCTAATAACAATCAAGGTAGTATTACAGAAAACAAAGTTCAGAAATTGACCAAAATGAATCCTGAAGAATTATTTGAGAAGTTGATCAGCAACAAGATTTCAAGAGTGGAATTTGAAACACTCCTGGAGGGATTGGATGATGAGGAGATAAGTGCCAGGTATGAGGTCTTTTTACAAGAGCAGTTCGAAAATGAAATAGAAGCACATTTTGAGAAAAAAGAATCTGTACCTCCAGTTCCCGACCTCAAAATTTCAAAAACCTTTAAAACTTCAAAAAAATCAAGCTCTGGGAGTTCTTTTATAAAGAAAAATCAGTATCCAATCGCGGCGATATTAGTCGTTTTTATAGGACTTCTTGTATCCGCATTATTCATCATTTCCCAGGTAGATAGTAATAATTCAAATAGTGAAATAGCAGAAAAGATAGCCCGGCAATCCGAACTGATTTCGAAAACCACACCTAAAGGAAGAAAATTCAGAATGAAATTGAGTGATGGAAGTTTTGTCCATCTTAATTCTGTAAGTCAAATTACTTATCCAGACAGTTTCAAAAAAAATGAGAGAAATGTGGAAGTGATGGGAGAAGTTTATTTTGAAGTAGAAAGAGATGAGAATCGTCCATTCAACATAAAGGTAAAAGATTATTCAATTGAAGTATTGGGAACTTCCTTTAACGTTCAGGCATATGAAGGAGAGGAGGATTTTTCAGTGACGGTAAAATCAGGAGCTGTGAAAATTAACCTCGATCGCCTCGGAAATAATACAATTACACTCAGCAAAGATCAAAAATTATTATATAACCCTTATACCAATGTAACGGAAGTAGTTGACGTGAAATCAGACGAAGATCTGAGTTGGAGAGAGGGGATGCTCAAATTCGAATCCACTCCGATGGCAAAAGTTGAAAAAATGCTAGAACGCTGGTACGGAATTGATTTGGTAGTAAACAACAGTGATTTATACAAAAAAACAATCACGGGAGTCCATCAAAATGAAAGCATAAAATCTGTGATAGAGGCATTGACCTTTGCTACAGGTTCTAAATATACTGTAAAAGGAAATTCAATCATTATTAAATAAAACTATATGGATAAAAACAAAAGAACGAACTAAGTTAGATCACTCAAAACAGCTAAAAAAGCAGAGTAACATTGAAAAAAGTAAATCAAATTATTTTAAATAAAAAATAGGTAAAACTATGATTCTGAAAACAAACTTTAAAAGAACGTTAAGGCAAATTTTTGTCTTAATTGCTTTGGTTACGGGAGGGTCAGCTTTTGCTGAGCTACCAAACCTGGCAGACTTGAAAGGCACGAAAGTTGACCTTGGAATTACGCAAGGTAAAGTACGGGATATTATAGATAATATCTCTAAAAGTACAGATTATGTGTTCATCTATGAAGATGGAATTAAAAAAGAGTTGAACAAAAAAGTACAAATTGAGAATGGTGAAAATTTACATGACGTCTTAAGTGACATTACACAACAATCAAACTTAGAATTCAGGGCTGTTAACAACAATATTGCTGTTAGAAAACGTGTTGAAATTCAATCCTCAATAATTAAGGAAACAAGTTTGCAGGGTGTCACTATTACTGGTAGAGTAATATCTGCTGAAGATGAAAGTGGATTGCCTGGCGTCAATATAGTAGAAAAAGGAACCACCAATGGTACTGTGACAGATATTGAAGGAAATTATGCGCTTGAAGTCCCTGGTTCTGAAAGTATATTAGTATTCAGTTCAGTAGGATTTCTCAGCGAAGAATTAACTGTTGGAACTCAATCAGTAATCAATCTTACCATGTCGCCTGATATTACTGCTCTTGAGGAGATTGTAGTAACGGCCCTTGGTATTAAGAGAGAAGAGAGATCACTGGGCTATGCAGTTGGTCAGGTAGATGGAGATGAAGTTAGCAAAGTAGCTCAGGAAAACGTGCTGAATGGCATGTCAGGAAAGATTGCCGGTGTTGCTATTAACCAAACGGGAGCCGCAGGCTCATCTGTTACCATGGTCATCCGTGGAGCAACATCACTAACATCTGATAATCAACCGTTATTTATAGTTGATGGTGTTTTTATGAATAACTCATTAAATAATGTGAGTGAAATAGGAAGAGATAACAGAGTCGATTACGGTAATGCTATTTCGGATATCAATCCTGACGATATTGAAAGTATATCTGTGCTCAAAGGACCAAGTGCATCAGCATTATACGGATCCAGGGCTGCAAATGGGGTCGTATTGATTACCACCAAATCCGGTACAAAAAGGAAAGGACTTGGAATATCAGTAAGCTCAGGAGTTATATTAGAAAAGGCATATAAATTTGTTGAAAAGCACAAATTATTTGCGACAGGATCCAGGCCTTATACGCCTGATAACTTCCCTGGAAATGAATATGGACAATTGTTGATTCCTCAGGAAACTTCTGCATGGATAGGTCCACGTTTGGACAAAGGATATAATGCCATACAATGGCCATATACTTATGATGATGCAGGAAACCCAATCGCTACTCCTTTGGTTTCTCACCCTGATAATTTTAAGAATTTCTTTGAAACCGGAGTTACCTGGAACAATAATATTTCTGTTTCAAATCAAACAGATAATGCATCGTACAGACTTTCTCTGGGTAATATGACTAACAAAGGATTGATTCCAAACACAGATATTGGTCGTTATACAGTATCATTGGCAACTGCCCTTAATCTGACAGATAATTTTAAAGTTAGCGCAAATATTAACATTAATAATTCCAGCTCAAATAACAGGGCTGCGGGTAACAGGGGTTCCAACCCATTACAGCATTTGGTCTCTACCAACTCACAGATTGATATTGAAGATCTAAGAGATTATTGGGTAGAAGGTTATGAAGGATTGAGACAAAAAACTGCTGTTGATATTGATAATCCGGATACTCCTGGTTCAGGAATAGAAAATGACAACCCATTTTTCTTAGCAAATGAAGCATTGAACAGCTTTAAAAGAGAAAGATTATATGGAAATATACGAGCTGATTGGCAAATCACTCCGGAATTTAGCCTATTTGCCCGTTACGGACAGGATGGATACAATGAACAACGTGAGACAAAGATTGCCAATAGCTATCAAAAAGAAAAAAACGGTGTTTATGGTTTGGTAGATATCAAAAGGATTGAGAGAAACGCTGATTTTCTCGGAACTTACGCTAAAACCTGGGATAACTGGAGTGTGAGTGCATCTGTTGGCGGTAATATCCGTTACAATTATGGCGAAACCACACAAAATTCAACTAAAAACAGGGGTAGTGGACTTATCATCCCAGGTTTTTATTCTCTTGCAAATATAGCGCCTGATAATCTTTTTTA
Organism: Bacteroidota bacterium; assembly: GCA_024280115.1. GTDB lineage: Bacteria > Bacteroidota > Bacteroidia > Cytophagales > Cyclobacteriaceae > JAAUQL01. The sequence continues at coordinate 49,985 of JAJRQT010000066.1, forward strand.
TAGCCATGGCTATTCTGAAAAATTAGTTTACAGCGCTTATGCCCTCGCCTCTATTGGATTCAAGGATATGATCTATTTGGATGTAACCGGAAGAAACGACTGGTCAAGTACTTTACCGGAAGCAAGTAGGTCATTTTTCTACCCATCTGTATCGGGAAGTATCTTATTTGATGAGATGTTCAGCTTACCAAGTGCATGGAACCTTGCTAAGGTAAGAGTTGGTTGGGCAGAGGTTGGTAATGATACTGATCCATACCAATTAGAAAATACCTTGGGCAAACAAGATGACTGGGGAAATGTAACACGGCTTACAACACCTAGTCGATTATTATCTCCGAATTTGGTGCCCGAAACACAAACTTCTTTTGAAATTGGTACAGATTTAGGATTCTGGGATAATCGTTTAAGGTTGGAAGCAACATACTACAAATCTGATAATGTAAATCAGTTGTTCAATATTGGTACTGCTCCATCATCGGGTTCTACTTCAATATTTATGAATGCGGGTCTAATTTCAAGTAAAGGAATTGAAGTCGTATTAGGAGGATCTATTATTAGTAATAACAATTGGCTTTGGGATGTAAACCTTGTTTATTCTAAAAATACAACAGTTTTGGAAGAATTACCTGAAGGTGTAGATTTCCTCAAGCTTTGGAGTGATGCCAAAGGAGGCGCTTACTCTTGGCCTGGAGATGAAATCGGACAACTAATTGACAGAAAACAAGTTGTAGTTGAGCCTGGAGATCCAAGAGATCCTAACGGACAATATATCGGATGGCCAATTCTGGATGACGAAGGATGGGATGACGCTAACAGTGCCAAGCAGGAATTTAATGAGGAGACTGGTAAAATGGAACGAGTTGCTCCTGTTATTGGAAACTTCAATCCTGATTTCATGTTGGGAATGCAAACGACAGTTAGGTTTAAATCACTTAGTTTATCAGCCAGCTTTGACTGGAGATCAGGTGGACAATTTGTTTCTCAAACACTTCGATACAACGAATCTGACTTGCAAACAAAAAGATTCATGGATACCCAGTTAGATTGGCGTACTGTTGTTGATAGTAGGGATCAATTACCACAGTGGTTGAAGGATCATGAGTCTGAATGGATAACCGGTGGTATCCATCTTGTAGGTGGACCCGATGAAGAATTTGGTGGCTTGGAATACACTGAAGGTGGTTTTACATTGAATGACGGTAACTTCTATCCTGGTGTTGTTGATGATGGTAATGGTGGATTTACTGAGAATCTAGGAGCACCCGGTCAGACATTGGTATTGAGATATGGTGACAATTATCCATGGAGTTATACAAAAGTGGCTACTTTCGATGCTGATTTTGTAAAAATCAGAGACGTTGCGCTTACATATGATTTTCCATCAAGTATTTATTCAAAGATCGGATTGCAGAATCTTTCATTCTCTGTTACAAGCCGTAACATCATATTATGGACAAAAGCAGGGATAAACATTGATCCGGAAACAGCATTCCAGCCTGAAGGTGGAAAACAGGGAAGTGGGATTCAATTCAAACAAGGTATTGAAAGATACAATGTAAATCCATGGACTGTTCCTATCGGTTTCAAGCTTAATTTTGGATTTTAGAAACAATTAAAGATAAAGAAATGAAAATTTTAAAATTTAAATTTTTCGGAACAATCGCATTATTAGTGCTTTTTGTTTCCTCTTGTCAGGATTTAACAGAAATAAATGTTAATCCTAACGGTGTAGATCCGGCGGTTGCGCATCCAAATTTGATTATGCCAACCGTAATCACAAATACGGCTAAAAATTATCTCAATATGGGATTTGGTAATATTGCCGGAGTAATGCAGCATACGCAGAAAGATGCATGGAGCAGTGGTCATAACGACTATGCATGGGATGAAGACAGTTGGGGAGGATACTACGGTATATTACGCGACAATAAGTTTATGTATGAGAAAGCTGTGGAAGGTGATTTGAAATTCCATCAGGGTGTTGCCCTGGTAATGAAGTCTTTTGTTTTTGGTTTCGTTACTGATTTGTGGGGAGATGCTCCGTTTACTGACGCTTTAAAAAGTGCGGAAGGACAGGAGTTTTTGAAACCTGCATTTGATGGTCAGCAAACCATTTACGATGGTATATTTGCTGATTTGGCTGAGGCTAATACTCTTTTCTCAGGCACAGACTTTGCAGAAGTTAATGCTGATGCAGACGTATTGTATGGTGGTGATGCTAAGATGTGGCAAAAGTTTGCCAATTCTTTGGCTCTAAGATACTACATGAGAGTATCTGATAAAATGCCGAATGTTGCCAAAGATGGAGTAGAGCGGGTATCTAAATTACCACTTCTTACTGCTGCGGATGAGGATGCGGCCATTCCCTATATAGGAACTAGCGGAGATAACTCATGGCCATCAAATATTCCTTTTGCTAATAACAGTGCATATTTGAGATATAATATTTGTTCGGTTTTGAGTGAAAAACTGCTTGAACTCGGTGATGATAGAATTGAAGTTTTTGCAAATAAAGTCGAAACTCCAATTGTAATTACTGATGATCATGCTGCAGAAGGCGAGGATGTAACTGTGGACGGTGTACGATACATTACAAATGCTGCTTTTACTACAAGACAGTATAAACTTAAAGTAGCCGGTGAAAATCCAAGCGCAGCTGATTTGGATGCTGGATTTACATTTGTTGATACAAATCCTTCAGGATATGTTGGTTTACCTCCTAGTATGGGTAGTGAACCAAACTGGTACAATATCAATCCTGCACCTGTACAGGGAGGAAACAACATTCATGTTTCAAAACTAAATTCAATGTATGCAGAAACAAGCGGAGCCCTTTTGAAAATGAGGTTGATCTCTGCAGCTGAAGTACATTTTATTCTGGCTGAAGCAGCGCTAAAAGGATGGGCTGTTGCTGGTGATGCTAACGCTCATTACGATGCAGGTGTACAAGCTTCATTTGATACATGGGGCGTTGACATAGGGGATTATCTTACAGGACCAGCCGCTTTTGATGGAACACTTGATAAGGTTATGGAGCAAAAATGGATTGCAAGCTGGACTGCTGCAACTGAAGCTTGGTTTGACTGGAGAAGAACTGGTTTGCCAGCTATTCAGGCGGGAGCCAGGGCAAGAAGAGAAAATCCTCCTTTGAGATTGTATTACGGACATGATGAGAGGGATTTAAATGCTGAAAATTATATTCAGGCAATCGCACGATTACAGCCCACAGCTGATAACAACGAAGATGATAATGATAGTGCATGGTCTAAAATGTGGCTATTGCAATAGTATAGTGTAATTGAAACAACGATATCTATACATATCATTGTATTAATATGCATTTAATAAGTGGTTAGGTAGAAAAGGCCGCCCCGTTAATCGGGGTGGCCTTTTCGTTAATATACCTGACAGGTTTACCAAACCTGTCAGGTATTTTTTGTGAGGCACTAAGACCGGAGTGACATTACACCAGCATATGAGTAGTGCCCAAACGAAGCGTCACTATGATCCTGCCGCAGGTGGCAGGTGGGAGAAAGCCCGCCCGGATTTCTATGATTTAAACAAGCGTTGTAGCATAAGAATTTTCGGTATAATGGACAAAAAGTAGGCTATTTTAGAGTCGATTGGTTCAAGTGGACAAAAAGGAGGCTGTTATTTTTCTAAAAATAATCATATTTTAAAATCTTCTTTAGCTTTGCAATGTC
>JAJRQT010000067.1 GCA_024280115.1 Bacteroidota bacterium
CCCGGATAAATCGCAATCTTAATGAATCTTTTTTTTCATGATGATTAAATTTTAGTGTCCTAGAATTTAATCATTTCTTCTCAATTTACCGACTAAAAGGAGGTTTCGTTCAACAATTCGCTAAACGCATTGCGTTTATATCTTTTGTATTGTGAGTACTAATCTAATAGATTTTTTTATAGAATTGAAATGACCAACCGCGATATGGGTATATTCTTTTCCCCACCTCAGAGTCTCGCGAAGCTGACTCTGAGAACTTTAATGTGAAGAAGATTTATCTTCTTTCCAACTGAGCGGAGCGACTGATTGTCGCCATTCAGGTAGTGACAACCTCTACATTCTGTGACCGGAGTAGTTCAATATATTGATCTGAAAGACCTTTATCTGTGATGACATGATTGACTTCTGACGGTGAACAAATGTTAGTGATGGCTATTTTACCAAATTTCCCTGAATTGCTCACAATAAACACATCCCTGCATTTCTGAATAATATGTGTTGATATTTCAGCTCTGAAGAAATCACGAGAGGTGAAACCGGATTCTTTCGTAAATCCATCAATGCCTATAAATGCCTTGGAAAAATTAATATTATCGATACACATCTTGGTGATTTTACCAACCATACTCTCACTATGATGCTGATAAATCCCCCCGAGTAATATGATCTTTGCGTCCAGGTTTTTCCGAAATTGTCTGGCTATATAAATATTGGTGGTAAGTATATTCACCTGCTCCTTTTTTACCAACTCACGCGCCAGAAGGGCATTGACAGACCCAGACTCAATTAATACCGTTTCTCCGGGAGACACAAAGTCTGCTGCTTTTTTTGCTATTTTTAGCTTTCTTTCATAGCCAATTCCCAAGCGGTTTGCGATATCGTCAGCATCTTTCAGCACCGCTCCCCCGTGAACTCTACGAAGCAATCCTTCTTTTTCAAGAAAATTAAGATCCCCCCTTATGGTAACAGATGAAACACTTAGCGCTTCAGTGAGGTTCTTTACCGATGTTTCATGATCGTTGGAGAGGAGTTCTAATATTTTGCTGTGCCGGTCGTTCACTTCTATTCTAAAACGAGGGCTGCCGCTCCGAATAACCCGGAATCAGAACCTAATGTGGATAATACAATTTCGACCGGATCGTGGAGCATGTTTTTAATCATTGAGGAGAATTTATCCTGAATCCTCATATGAAAATCAGGCCCCCAATTCATCAATCCTCCGCCTAACATAAACATGGAGGGATTGAAAATTTGAAACAGGTTATAAATGCCAATGCCATTATAATCAGCGCAATCGTTAACTAAGGCAACGCAAACAGGATCTTCCATGTCCAATCCCTTTTTTATGAATTCCCCGTCAACTTGGGAATAGCTGAAATTCCAGTCGAGGTTGAGCAGGGTTCCTATCCCCGATTCCATTTTCTTTTGAAACAGTTTAGGCAGAGAGTGGCCACCGGCCAGCGCCATCCAGCAGCCATAATTTCCGCAAGAGCATTGCATGTCGCTGTTTATATCCATAATTGTATGCCCGCACTCACCGGCGGTACCTGTTTTTCCCCTGTAGATTTTTTTATTGAGAATAATACCGGCGCCTATCCCTGTACTTAACGTTAAAAAAATCATGTTGTCATGTCCTCTGCCTGCTCCGAATTTATATTCACCATAAGCTTGAGCATTTACATCATTATCAACAATTACCGGCGCTGAGAAAAATTGTTGAATATTTTCCTTAAACGGATAATCCACAAATCCTGGCAGATTTGATGTCGTGATGGTGATTCCTTCGCGAAATCGTAAGTGCCCCGGAAATCCAACCCCGATGCCCTTTAAAATATCTTCTTCTAGTTCGTTTTTTTTCAGCAGTGATTTCACTAGCAATGCGATCTGCTCCACAATCATATCTTCATTCTTGTCAACATGATCATAAACTACGGTCTTATCCAATAATCGACCCTTCAAATCAAAAAGTCCGGCCGATAGTTTTGTTCCTCCTAAATCGACCCCACAAAGAATTGTTTCCATAAAAAAATCAAATACTATGCTCCGTGCGCGAGATAATATCATCCTGCGCATCGGGAGACAATGTAGTAAAAAACGCGGAATATCCCGCCACTCTTACCACTAGATCGCGATACTTTTCAGGGGTTGCTTTGGCTGCAAGCAATTGCTCCCTTGACACAATATTGTACTGAACATGCCATCCCTTAAGCTCTGCAAAAAAAGTCCTGATCATCATGGCTAATTTTTCTTTATCCGGATCATTTTTAATTGCCAATGGCGAAAGTTTTTGATTGAGCAATACACCACCGAGAATTTTATTGGTTGGTAATTTAGATACTGACTTAAAAACTGCAGTAGGTCCTAATAAATCTGTTCCTGACGTCGGGGAGCAACCTTCGGCGAGCGGTGTTCCGGCCTTTCTGCCATCCGGAGTAGCGGGCACTACCGAACCGGAAGGCACATTTGCAGAAATACTCGAGGTTCCGGGATAATATTTACAACCTATCGGACCCCTGCCAAACCTGGTTGTATGATGATTTTTCAACTCATTGATATAATCCATATATGCCTCGACAAGCAAGTGATCAACTTCATCATCATCATTGCCATATTTGGGAGCAAAATTTAGCAACATCTGCCGTATCTTCTCTCCTCCTTCTTCCTCAAAATTACTTTGCAGATTCCTCATCAATTCTTCTTTGGAAATCCTGCCTTCATCAAATACTAATTTCTTAATAGCCGCCAGAGAATTGCCCAGATTTGCTATACCAACCTGCAACCCGGAAACGAAATCATACTTCGAACCACCTTCTTTTATCGTCTTGCCCCGTTGAATACAATTATCAACAAATGCCGAACATAAAATATCCTGGGCATACTCTTCCAAGGCAGTATCAATCGCGGTATCAATTTCAATGGTAGCTTTGGTGTATTCAATAACTTGCTGTCTCCATGCTTGCATCAAATCTTCAAAATTCCTGAATTCGGTAAAATCACCGGACCCTTCAAAAAATGTATTGCCCGACATGGTATCTTTTCCGTTATTCATAGCCGCGAGTAATACCCTCATAAAATTGAGGAAACTCATGCCGGTGCACCGGTATCCCCATTTTCCCGGTACGGCTATTTCAATGCAGCCAATGGCAGAATAGTTGAAAGCATCCTCTTTTTCTACTCCCAAATCAATCAATGAAGGGATGACAATTTCATCGTTGTTGAATGCCGGCATCCCAAATCCTTTTTCTATAACCTTGATGCAAGCCTGCAAAAACCGGTCACTCATATTTTTATGAAACCGCACAGATAAATTGGGCTGTGTGAGTTTCATATTACCCACTGATTGTAAAATCAGATAGCTCAATTCATTGACTGCGTCACGACCATCAGAGGTTTGTCCTCCAATGGTTACGTTTTGATAGAGCGGTCCGCCTGCTGAATACCTCGTGTGCGACCAGGATCTTATTTTGTTAATGGACAATAGTTTTATCCATGTATTTTCGAGCAACTCCATCGCAAATTCCGGAGTGACATTTCCCAATACCATGTCTTCACGATAAAATTTATACAGGTATTGATCCATCCTTCCCAAGGAAACAGAATGCCCGTTGCTCTCAATTTGAAGGATTAACTGGACAAAATATACAAGTTGTAATGCCTGGTAAAAACCTGTTGGAGAGTATTGCGAAATATGACTGCAATTAGACGCAATAATCATCAATTCTTCCTTTCTAACCGGATCCTCAATTGAGTTACTCATTTCAGCAGCTAATCGCTCAAAACGCCGGATAAAAGATTGAAAAGCCTTAAGCCCAATTTCAAGAGATTTGTAAAACTGCTCTTTCTTTAGATTTTTATCATCAGATAATTCCAGAATGTCACGTTGTTCTTTAATCTCAATTAAATATCCTTCCAGCCCTATTTGGAGGATTTTATCAAAATTTACCGCAATGTGGGCGTCACCGGAAGTGAGATTTCCCTCTGCTCTTATGATACCGGCTTCATGAATTTCTTTGACAGAATCTGACATAAGCGCATAACCTTTTTCAATGAGCGTTTTACCCTCCCACCAATTACATATTTCACGCAGGTCACGCTTATGCCGGTTGGTGAGGAAAAAGGCATCGCCCGGGCGTTTATCAAATTCATCCAATTCCTTTATTATCCATTCAACCGCATATTCAGGAAAGATTGGGGCTGCCCTGAGTTGTGATGAGTGATTGCCTACGATAAGCTCGCCATCATCAATGAAAATACTCATCTCATTCAATGTTTTTTCAAGAGCCAATGCCCTTTTGACGATCACCGGTTTACTACTGTGTTGCTGATATACCTCGGTATAAAAATTTGCCCTTTCAGTACACACAGATGGCTTTGCGCATAGCACCTTTTCCTTTAATCTTGCAATTCTTTCACTTACTTTGAATTTCTCCTGTACTTGTAACATATTAACCTCCAATCTTGTATTGTAATTTTTTTGACTTTGTATATTCTATGATATCTTCCATTTCCCCAGGCGGTGGCTTACTGCTATTTTTATATTTATAATCCAAACCCATTAGTTTGTATTTCCCCTCTCCTAATGCGTGATAAGGTATAAAATTCACCTCGTTTACGGATGAAAGAGTAGCGGCAAAATCTATAATCTGTTTCATCTCAGGTAGTGTATGATTGAAACCTGGAATAACCGGAATCCGAACAATAACATGGGCGTTTAATGCATTGAGCCTTCGGAAATTCGACATCACCAATTCAGCGCTTCCTCCGGTAAATTTCCTGAATTTATCTGAATCCACATGTTTTAAATCAGCCAGCCAACAATCAATCAGCCCTGCATATGGTTCGATTCTCTCCCAGGGTACATAAAGAGATGTCTCAACAGAAATGTCAATCTCTTTCGCTTTAAGCTCATGGACAAGATCGAGTAAATTCCAATCCTGAGCAAAAGGTTCACCACCTGTCAGTGTGACGCCTCCATTGCTTTGTGAGTAGAATGATAAATCTTTTTCTATTTTTTCTATAATATAATCGATCGTTTTCCTTTTCCCTGCAATGGTGAGTGCCTTTGCCGGACAAATATCCCTCAGCCTTTCAATGTCGGTTATCAATTCCCGATTGATTATCAATAGATCCTTTTCGAAATGCAATTCACCATTTGATGCCTTCACACACTCTCCAAATTGTTGACAAAGGCGTTTATCGTATAACAAATCCGATTTGTAAGACCGGCTCTCGGGATTACTGCACCATGGGCAATTTAGTGGACAACCTTTAAAAAATACATTGGTCCGGATACCCTCTCCATCGTGGGTAGAAAAACGCTGTATGTTAAAAATATTAAGCATTACTATTTCAAAAAAGTACTTTCATTCGAAAGTTATTTCATTTTCATATGAAATCAAATTTATATTCCCTATTTGTTGTTGTTGACGTGATTTTAATGTGCGTTTTCAAGAATCAGACATAGGGGGGCTTCATTAAGTTGATCTATTTCTGTTGCGTGGTCCTTTGCAAGAGACCCCGCTTTGACCAGGCAATGTGTTTTTAGTATTTGTGAATCACTAATGAATTTAAAATGCGTTTTCAAGATTGAATGGTTTTATTATATTTATAAAAAAACACATTATCATGGCGATATTTACAAACAAGTCTAACAGGCGAAAATTTATTCAAAATTTTGCCGGAACAGCCGGGGCAATAGCAACTATCGGGATGTTCCAACCTCTTTCAACACATGCAAAAAATAAGAGCCTGAATTTAGCCCTCCTTTCCGATACGCATATCCCCGAAGATGTTGGCAATAACTATCGCGGTTTTTACCCTTATGAAAATTTGAAAACGGCTGCTGAGCAGGTTGCAAAATCAGGGCTGGAGGGAGCTGTAATTACAGGAGATCTCGCCCGGCTGACAGGAGAACCGGGAGATTATTCTAATCTGAAATTGCTTTTGCAACCGGTTACTGAAAAAATGCCAATTGCGATGGCCCTTGGTAATCACGACAAAAGAGAGCATTTCCTGACTGCTTTCACAACCACAACAGGTCAAAGGCAGGCTTTGAAAAACAAATATGTAGTTGTGGTGGATCACACGGAAATACAATTAATAGTGCTCGACTCCATGATGACAACAAACTTCACCCCTGGTTTTTTGGGCAAAATACAGCGCGAATGGCTTACGACACACCTTGAATCCAACAAGGACAAAACCATCTTGATCTTCTTCCACCACTCAATGGGTGACAGCGATAATGATCTGCTCGATGTTGACAGATTATTTAAAATCATAGGTCCACACCGCCAGGTAAAAGCAATTTTTTACGGACATTCACATGTTTACAATTACGATACACGCGAAGATATTCACCTGATCAATCTGCCGGCTTTAGGTTATAATTTCAATGACAATGAACCCATAGGATGGGTGGAGGCGTCATTCAATAAAAAAGGAGGTGAATTCACTTTACATGCCATTGGAGGGAATAAAGCAGAAGACGGAATGAAAAAAGAATTGATCTGGAGGAGCTAGTCAGACCTTAACAGCCTAACCTGGACAAGCCAGAACCAAATAAGGTTGAGAAAAAGATTGATGAAGGTAGAAAATAAGATTGATAAGAGATTGATGGAGCGTGATAATTCAATCCTCTCAATCCCTTCAATCTCTATTCAATCTTTTACCATTTATTCCCATCATTCAATTACTAATCTTTTGCCAAAAAATACACTAATGTCAGAATATAGATACTAATTCAAAAAAGATGAGATACTGGTCTGCCTCTGTGGCCTGGTGTGGAATTATAAAAAATCCTGAGAATTTATCCATTTGCTCTGAATGTCCATGCCCTATATCAATACCGGGAATATTCATGAATTATGAGGTTATCCAACCTCATCCCTAAATACCGCCAGATGTGTAGCCGTTTGACGTACAATCCGCTGAACAGCCAGACCATGTTGTAAATCGGGAATAACCGCCTTTTCATCATTACCGGTAAGAAATACGTAATGAGCATGAATCATTGACCTCAGCCATCCGGGAGGCATGTGCCCCGAAGGAAAACTTGTAATGGGTTTATAATTACTTCCAACCGGTTGTCTGATCCATTGCCCTGTTTCCTCCAGGAAATATTCAAAATAATCGACATTATGAGAGCTGAACCTAAATGCACCCTTCTCGGCAAAAAGTTCAAAATATACCAAATCCCCAGTGCCTGAGCTGATCCTGCTCGCCGACAATGTTCCGGCAGCTTTTGTTTTAGCATCAAATAATGAGATTGAGCTGAATAAATCTGAATCATCCGGTACATCCTCAAAAGATCCCGCTTGCAGCGCATTGACAATTCGCAAATCCTCGCCAAGAAAAGCCATCAACAAGCTGATACCATGTGAACCCAGGTCAGCCATAGCGCCACCATCGGGGGCAGGGGTCAATCGTGTCAGCCTCTTATCCCTGTATGATTTTTGAAGGTAATCTCCGTGGTAGTATTTGAGGTCAAAATGTATGGGTTTCCCTAAAACCCCAGATTTCCAAAATGCCAGTGCTTCTCTGACAGAAGAAGTTAGAAGATATTGAAACCCTACCTGAATATTGACCTCGCCATTCGCGTTAACAAGCATGGATTTCATCAATTTTTCTTCTGATTTAGAAGAACATACAGGTTTTTCAATATAGATATTCTTTACATTTGGCATCTCCATTGCTAACTTCAAATGCTCGTAATGCACTTTGTTGGGCCCTAATATAAACACCGTATTCAACTTTTCATTATTTGCGAATTCTTCGATATTCTGAGCTGTGGAAAATCCGTATTTTTTCGCGAATACCTTCCTGGTTTCCTCTCTGGATGATGTTACAGAAACAAGCGAAATATCCGGGGCGTCATCATAATAAAATTTCAATGAATTTAAAGAGAATGCATGAGATCGGGCAATACCGCCCGCTCCAATAAAACCAATTCGAATACTGTCCATATTTCAATCGTTGTTAAATTTTTTGCTAAAATAATTGAAATGAATCAGGGAGTACAGGAAGTTAGTGGAAAAGTGTGCCAACCAAGGTTTTTTATAGAATTCTCTTGAATAATCAAGCAATCCCATCATTCTCTTATCCAACCTACGCTTCGCAACCGCTAAAGCTTTTAGCGAACGCGGTAAAGCTTCGGCTGACAGGCAATCTTTAATCAGTCATATTTGAATCCATCTTGGCTGGTTTTGAAAGCAATGTTTAACTAATTTTATAAAAACAATTAACTAATGAAATTCACCCTTATGAAAAACCATACTTTTTTATTTCTCGCCATATTTTTTGCTTTCTCAGCGTGCAATAATCCTTCGAACGAAAAACCAAATATTCTTCTCATCCTTGTCGATGACATGGGGTGGTCGGATATTGGCTGTTATGGAGGAGAGGTAGAAACACCCAATCTTGACCGTCTGGCAGCACAGGGTATCCGTTTCACTCAAATGCACAATACTTCCAAATGTTTCCCTTCCAGGGCAACATTACTCACAGGCATTTATGCCCAACAATGTGGATATGACAAATCATACAAACAACCGATCAGAAATGCGGTGACTCTTGGGGAAGTTCTACAAACTGCTGGTTACAGAACGCTCTGGGCAGGCAAGCACCATGGTGTAGAGACTCCGGTCGATCGGGGTTTTGATCGTTATTTCGGATTGCGGGAAGGCGCCAGCAATCATTTCAACCCGGGCTTGCAACGGGAAGGCGAAGCCAAACCGGCCCAAAAACGACCCGATCGTCCATTTTTCATCGACCATGAAAAATATCAACCTTTTACACCTGATAAGGATTTTTATACTACAGATTATTTCACAAAGTATGCCCTCAGCTGGCTCGATGAATACAAAGATGAAGAAAAACCATTCTTTCTTTATATGGCTTATACCGCTCCTCATGATCCGCTGATGGCCTGGCCGGAAGATATTGCAAAATACAAAGGAAAATATTTGGAGGGTTATGAAGCCATCAGAACAAAGCGCTATGCACAACAAAGAGAGATGGGATTGATTGATGAGCAATTTCTGCTTTCCAAAGAAACCTACGATGCATGGTCGTCACTCAGCGATTCCATGAAACAGGTAGAGGATTTAAAAATGGCCGTTTATTCTGCAATGATAGACAGGGTAGATCAAAAAATTGGCGAACTGCTCAAGAAAATAGAAGATATGGGCGAGCGTGAAAACACGCTGGTTTTGTTCATGTCTGATAATGGAAGTTCATCCGAAGTAGTCAATATTCCGGGTGATGGGAAAATCGGGACTTTAGGCCAATGGACCTCACTGGGTAGAAACTGGGCAAATGTCAGTAATACTCCGTATCGATATTATAAAAATTATTCATACGAGGGAGGCATTTGCACACCCATGATTGTGCATTGGCCGAATGGCATAAAAGCCAATAACACATTCAGTAATTTTTCCGGTCATTTTATAGATATTATGGCCACATTGGTAGATATCTCGGGGGCAGAGTATCCGCAGAAATTTAACAATCAGAAAATCGTACCTATGCAGGGAGTCAGTCTATTGCCAATATTAAAAGGAGGAGATGTCGTGCGGGGGAAGCCCTTATTTTGGCAGTGGTCAAGGGGAAAGGCAGTTCGTGAGGGCAAATGGAAAATAGTGGCTCATGGAAAAGACGCACAATGGGATTTGTATAATATGGAAGAAGACCCAACTGAAACTGCAAACCTGGCAAAAATCCATCCCGAAATTGTGACCAGGATGAATGATCTTTTCATTGCCTGGCAAAAAGAAAATGAACAGTGGAATTAAAATCGAGAAATATCAAACTCCGCATATTAAGGTATGCTGATCGTGTGACTCTCGCCAAACTTGCCAATAATATAAAAATATGGAATAACCTGCGGGATATGCTTCCCCATCCATATTCCTTTGGGGATGCTGACAAATTTATAGATATGGTAAAACTCCAGAAACCCCAGGTTACCTTCGCTATAGAATTTGAACATGATTTTGTAGGGGTCATTGGCATAATCCTCCAGCCTGATGTGTATAGAAAAGGAGCGGAAATCGGCTATTGGATTGGAGAACCATTTTGGAGCAAAGGCATTGCTACAACCGCCTTGTCATTAGCAACAAAATACGGATTTGAAGAATTGAACCTTGAAAGACTCTACGCAGGGGTATTTGATTTCAATAAGGCCTCAAAGAGGGTACTGGAAAAGTGCGGATACCAATTAGAAGGAATCTCGAGGAACGCTATTTTTAAAAATGGCAAGCTGATTGATGAGTACAGATATGCGAAATTGAGAGGAGATTGATGAGTAGGAGACTTTTGTTTTGAATCTGAATTTATATTTTATTTGATCCACCATATATTTCACTAATTGGAAATATTAAACCATAGTCATTCCAATTGAGATTGCCATTGACCCAACACTTTATGAACACTAGCTGAACAAGAAGGATTAACGCGAGCATGCTTAACAAAGTGGCTTGGGAACGCACTTAGATAATTGAGCATCACCTTTCAATTCAGCATTTGCACAAGGCTTTATAAGGCTTCAATCAAACAATCCATAAAAGTAAGGACTATCTCATACGAAATTTTATTCTACCGACAGTTATTCCTTTAATTACAATGAAGAAAATATTCAAAATATGATTCAATAATAGATACTAATAGAATAAATGATGAAAAATATAATTGTTAATGTACTTAAGCATTGGGCATTTGATTCCAAAAGAGGGCATTTTTATTTGATTTAATAGTGATTGCATTTTCTTAATGTAAGTATGCCGTAAAAAACGTTCATAGTGAAAATATGACCATTGGTTTTGTAAATCGGGGTTTTAATCTATAAAATTTTAAATAGCCTACGTCTATACCTATATTTAGCACGTAATAAAGTACAATCCTGTTTACATACATTTTGAGAAAGAATTGATGAAGATTTTTGAAAATCTGAATTGGAGAGTAATTGTGTATCATTTTATCATTGTTGGGATATTTATAACAACCCCTCTGATTCTTTTCCTCAGATCAGATAATGATTATAGGTTGTTATGGGCTACAATAATGTTCTCAGTATTAGCTATTTTTTATATCCTTAATATTTCGGTGTTGATACCCAAATATTTGAAAAAGGGTCAGTATCTTCGCTACTTTGGAATTTTATTGCTGACTTTTGTCATTGCGTATTTCATATTATTTGTTCTTTTTCAGGAATACGGTATTGTACAATTTGAAAATAAAAATCCACTTAATGGAGGTATCCGTGGCAATGACTTCTCTCCTTTTATGATTGTTATTCCGTTGATCATATATTATACGCTTGGTATAAGTTTTGAATCAATTGTAGAATCCCTGAAGCAAAAAAGATCAAAAGAGGAGGCTCTTAAAGAAAAAGTAAAAGCGGAATTATCTTTCCTGAAATCCCAAATCAATCCACATTTTCTATTCAATAGTTTAAATAGCATTTATTCATTGTCAATGAAAAAATCAGAATTGACAAATGATGCCATTTTGTTACTATCCAACATGATGCGTTACATGTTGTATGAGTCAAACGGATCAAAAGTTTCATTAAAAAAAGAAATTAACTACATAGAAAACTTCATTGCACTTCAGCGCCTCCGGATTGCAAAAAAGGATTGTATTTCCATTAGATTCAATTGTAATGGAGATCCCAACGGACATCTAATAGAGCCATTACTTTTCATCCCTTTTGTTGAAAATGCATTCAAGCATGGAATTTCGTATAAAGAAACTTCAATTGTTGATATCAAATTAAGTATCCTTCATGATAAACTAATATTTGAAATCATTAACAGTCGCCCTAAAAAACATGAGGTTAATCTCGATAGCACAAAATTCTCCGGAATAGGCTTGAATAACATTGGACAAAGATTAGATTTACTCTATCCAGATAAGTATAAGCTCATTTTTAATGATAGTAGTGAATTGTTTAGTACAAAACTTGAACTTAATCTAGCATGACAATTAACTGTATCGCAATCGATGATGAACCATTAGCCTTGGAACTATTAGAAAGCTACATTAATAAAATTCCATACCTAAATCTTGTTGGATCCTACGAAAGCTCGGGAGATGCTCTATCTGTTATTAATAATGAATCAATTGATCTCATTTATTTAGACATAAACATGCCTGAAATCAATGGCTTACAATTGGTGAAATCTCTGGAAAATGCTCCAAAGATAATTTTTACTACCGCTTATGATTCATTTGCCATCCAGGGTTTTGAGCTTAATGCAGTTGATTATTTATTGAAGCCTTTCTCATTTGAGCGATTTCTTATTGCTACAGAAAAAGTGCATGAAAGGGTTAGTAGAAACAAACAATTAGTTCAGGATATTTCAAATGATTTCATCTTTATTAAGATAGAACACAATATACTGAAAGTGATGCTTGATGAAATATATTTCATTGAAGGGTATAAAGATTATCTGAAAATTCACACTTCCAGCAAATATCCGTTACTAACACTGAAAAGCATTAAATCCATAGAGAGAGTGCTGCAAAATAAAGGCTTTATTAGAATTCATAGATCATACATAATATCTATCAATAAGATACATTCTTTTCGCAATGGAAAAATAAAAATAAAAGAAGCTTATCTGCCTATTGGTGATAACTACAAAGAAGAATTTCATGAAAAGGTTTTGATGGGAAAAATATAGCTGTAAGGTTAAGGTGTTAGTTTAAATAGAAGGGTGTCTCAAAAGGACACCTTTTTTTTGCTTAATATGAATAAAAAAAGTCAGCCCCATTGGACCGACTCTTTCGCCTTAAAACAATTACTCGTTTCTTTAAATAAACTTGGATTACTATCACATCATTTGTGTCACTTGTCTGGAATACAAATTCAAAAATTAATTCTATTAAATTTCCGAGGTGACTTTTTAATTGTGTTTTGCATAGTTTCAATTATTCTTTTTAACTCTATAAAAACCAGGTGTAAACGCTTATTCTGTTCCTAAAAAATCATTATCAATCTATTCAGTCACAATAGAAAGTATAGAATTTACCTACTTCATAAAATTACATGTGTTTTGCTTATTTAACTGATAAAAGAGTTTTCAACATAAATACCAATTGTAATCAATCATCTTCATCATATTCTTCGGTTGGCCTGAACTCCCATAAATCATCGTAATATGTGCTTCCATTCCGGCCTATAGTAACGAATGCCCTATCATTTAATGTAAAAGCAACAGCATCCGTTTTTGGAGCTCCCTCAAGACCGGTTCGTTCAATCCATATATCACTTCCGGGAACATATTCCCATATTGTATTTGAAATATATCCTGCAGTTCCTGTGGCTACATAACCTCGATTATTAATGGAAAACCCAACAGCGCCGAAACGAAGAATTAAATAATCATCATCTTCATCCAAATCCTGCATCTGCTCCCATGGAAATTCTTCTGAACCTACAAGATCTCCGTTGAGTGCCCAAAAGTCTTTTTCATACGAGCCATTGTGTATCCCGGTTCCCACATACGCTGTATTTCCTATTACAAATGCAACGCACTCTTTCCTCTTTGACCCACCAAGACTAGGGATTTGATTCCATGAATCATTTTGAGGATTATATTCCCAAAAATCCTTTAAATCGCTTCCATCATATCCGGTACCGATATAACCCTTTCCATTTAGACTAAATCCAACGGCACTTCTCCGGGGGCTTCCAGCAAAATTGGCTTTTTGGCTCCAAGAGTCAGAGTCTTGATCATATTCCCAAAAATCTCCCAATTCATCATCTCCATCGAATCCGGTACCAACATATCCTTTTTTGTCAATACTAAATCCCACGGCGCTACTTCTTGCAGTTCCAGGAAAATCAGAGATTTTTTGCCAGTAATTCATTTGTGCATCATACCTCCAAAAATCAACATAATATTCATCATCACTTCCATTAAAACCAGTTCCAACATATGCTTTATCTCCTATTGTAAATGCAACAGAACTTGATCTCGTTTTTCCTTCAAAATCTGATCGTTCGATCCAATTTCCCAAAATTTCATCCTCTTCCTCCTCACATGCGCAAATCATAAAAAAAAGAAAGAGTGCTGCCAATACAGGCATTTTAAAATAATTTTTCATCGTTATTTTTTTTGATATTTTATTCATCTAATTTATTCTTAAAACTCATCGCCTACCAATTAAAATGTTTCGTTAATGTTCATTATAATCAATCTCAAATAAGATTTGCTATCGTGACTTTCATCACCGATATATAATCTATTTACCGTGCCAGAATTATCTGATTGCGTTAGTGTAAAAAGCAACGCCGAACCATCATTCTCTAATAAACCAAGTTGCTCTTCTAAAAAGGAATTTATATTAATGGAATAGAAAGTTTCTTCGTTGTACTCATCATCATAATAAAGAAGAGATTCTATTAATGGCTCACTTATTATATTGTTATATTTATCAACTTTATATGCAATTAAATTTGCCGGAAGCATGCTTAATCCAGAATAGGAATGTTTGACTGGTTTTAGTATCAATTCTGCATCAGTTACCAAATTATTTTCACTCAACTCCCTCACATAATCCAGATATGGAAATTCAACCCTTATTCCAAGCCCTACACCTCCCTGGATGAAGGCCAAATCACCAACCTCAGCAGACGATAAAATATCCTTTTGCGTAGCCAGTGTATTGAATATTGAATCAGAAACCTGAGCAGAAACCTGAGAGAAATAAATATTATTAGCTATCGGAAAAACCTGTTCGGCCTGAGCCCCTTCTTGGCTGTAAAACAATTTAAAACTTGTTTCATTATTCAAACCGATAACACACGTATTTGTAGAATCGGGAATAATTGCAAAACCTTTTATGTACTCACGAAAGTCATTGTTATTTTCTAAGATTTCGTCTTTAGTTTTCAAAAGCTCAAATAACGCCTTGCCAAAGTCATCATCTATTCGAAGATATTCAGGCTTATCCTTTCTAACTCTGGGAAAAAAGCTGATTTTCCCAAGAAAATATATTGAGTCCAATCCATACAGACAATTGCTGGTATTGTATAAACGTCCATCATCTCCGAGTTCCATCTCATCTAATAGTGAATACAAATAAAAAGTTTGCAATTGGGTGGTATCATAATAGGAATAACCGTCAAAAACCATTTCAAGAGACAGGGAGTCATATTCGGCTTTTTCTTCATCCGGATATGAATTCAAAGAATCTCTTCCTACTTGAAAAAATGCCTTTGCCGTTATAGAACCAAGGCGTTCATCTTTACTTTTTCCAATCAACAATCTCGATATATTACTTGTAGCTAAAGAGTCAAATTTTACCGTAGAAATTTTAATGGAAACTGTATCATAATATGTAATCGTGAGTGGATCTTCCTCAACAAAATCAACCCCCACTAAGGAAGGAAAGTCACAAGCATAAAAAGTAAATATTATCCCCATTAATAAAAAAACAATCCTACATCTACCCATCCTCCTTTACTTCATGTTCTATTTCATTTATTATTACTTCTAAACAATCAATAGCAGTAAAAAATGCCTATTAATCGAATGCAAAAATCAAAGTTCTTAAGCACAGCTAAAAAAAATATCTATATATCCACCTTATTTAAAGACCAATCTCTGCTTTTCGACTACAAATCCAGAATCATAATTTTTTATTGTGAAAATCGAGTAAATAGATTAGTTGGTCTTGTGACTTCCTCCCTTCATATATAAATGTTTTAAGGATTGGCCAAGTAGCATACTTTTAAATTTTTGAAATGTACATTTTTGCTAAAATAAGACGATGATGAGGCGTTCAGGATTTTTAAGTGTGGTGCTAATATTGGGTTGTACATATAACATTTTCGGCCAGGCATTAATTGATTCACCATACACCATATACGGATTGGGGGATATTGCTCAAAAAGGTTCGGGATATAATTGGTCTTTAGGAGGAACAGGCATCGCCTTAAGGGATGGGCTATCTCTTAATAATATCAATCCTGCCTCTTATACAGCCATCAGGAAACCATTTACACAATTAGCTGATTTTTCGTTTAATGTTTCTATTGCGCAGCAAACTGATCAAAACAATTCATCGCCTAGTATTTACGGCACTTTTTCAGGTGCTGGTTTCTGGTTTCGCCTAAATCAAAACTTGGGATTAACCATTGGGCTAACCCCCTTTAGTAATGTAAAATACAACATTATAGAAGAACAGACATTTACTGGTATTGAAGGGAATTATATTGTTAATTACCAGGGCAGTGGAGGGCTTAGTCAAGTATATGTCGGAACTGCATATGAATTGTTTAATCACTTTTCTTTAGGCGTACATGGATCCTATATCTTTGGTAAGATTTCACATAACCAAAATGTGATTTCCGGTGATGTAGATTATAATGTGACTATTGAAAAAGACCTATATCTGCACACCTTTCACTTGGATTATGGCCTGCAATACTGGTTTACTTTTATGAAAGAAAAAATTGTTTTAGGGGCAACATTTTCCAATGAAAATACTTTTGGTGGAACATATGACTTGAATGTGTCTCAGGGAACAGACACACTCCAGGAATCCTCATCACCAAGTGAAGAATATTTGTTACCTACCTCGTATGGTGGAGGGGTTAGTTGGACACATAATAACAAATGGACGTTTACCTCTGACTATTCCTTTCAAAAATGGAGTAATGCCACCTTTGAAGATGGGTTTCAAATTCGTGATACTCACCGCTTGTCCGTAGGAATTTCCTTTTTACCGAATTTGAATGCACAATCATATATTAAAAGAATGGGATTGAATTTTGGCGGTTATTATAAAAACACATATCTGAAACTGGATGGCCAGGGCATAGATCAATACGGCGTGACTGCGGGAATGACCCTACCAACGTCTGGAACGGCTTTGATCAATATTATTTATGAACGAAGCTTTAGAGGAGTCAATACTAAAAATCTTATAAATGAAAATTTTCATCACATTACCTTCAATTTATCATTTTTTGATGTGTGGTTTAAAAAAGATAAATTCAACTAAGAGCCAAAATCAACTGTTCTCTTGTAGAAAAGTAGTTTAGGGAATATTTTGAATAAACTAAACTTCAATTAACAAAGGATTTTGAAATTGCCTGGAACAATTATCAGTTGCATCTACAAACTATTGAGTTGGGACAAATTAATCTTTTAGTAGAGCAGGATCATTTTAAACGGTTTGCAACAGATTATTATCTTGGGCAAACTGATAACCTTTCGTTTCGTGATGCCCAACTCAGCCTCGCCCTTGTAAAAGACCCGCTTTTTGATGCGCGTCTTAATTGCAAAGTAAGCGAACTTGAATTATTGATACTGACAAGATCTTTGCTTAAATGAAACTCCGTTGTAAATGCAAAATAGGTTTAAAACATAAACAAATAACCAACATGAATAGAATTTCATTTTTTATAATGTTGCTTTTTTCAAGCACTGTATTTGCCCAGGAAAAATATACAATTAGTGGAACCATTTCTGATGCAGAGACGGGCGAAACAATGATAGGAGCTACCGTGATTATAAAAGAACTACCAGGCACCGGCACAGTTTGCAATGCCTACGGCTACTATTCAATTACACTTCCGAGAGATCAATACACCGTTGTTATTGGTTACATAGGCTATGAGCAAATCTCTAAGAAGGTTGAATTATATGAAAATAAAATGCTGGATTTTAAACTTAAAACAGATTCAAAAACACTTGAGGAAATAATTATTCGCACTGAAATGAAGAATGAGAATATAGTTTCTGAAGAAATTGGTGTTGAAAAAATAAACTTGAAAGAAATCGAAAAAATCCCTGTCTTATTTGGCGAAAGGGATGTGATAAAAATACTAACACTGACACCAGGAGTAAAAACTACAGGAGAAGGTAGCGGCGGTATGTTTGTAAGAGGTGGAAATAATTCTCAAAACCTTGTTCTGTTGGATGAAGCAATAGTTTATAACACCAGTCATTTATTTGGTTTTTTCTCGACTTTCAACAGCGACGCTATTAAAGATTTGAAGCTTTACAAAGGTACCGCTCCTGCAGAGTATGGAGGTAGAATTTCTTCAGTCCTGGATATTAAAATGAATGAGGGCAATAACCAAAAATATCATGTCGGTGGTAGTATCGGATTGATTTCTTCAAAACTGAACGTGGAAGGTCCCATTGTTAAGGATAAAGGCTCTTTCCTGATTACAGGAAGAAGAACTTATGCGGATTTGTTTCTCAAACTTTCTCCTGATGAAAACATAAATAAAAACCAGCTGTACTTTTATGACTTAAATGCAAAAGCAAACTATAAAATCAACGATAAAAACCGTGTTTTTCTTTCAGGATATTCCGGGAGAGATGTAATGTCATTTCAAGATCGATTTAGTTTAGATTGGGGTAATGTAACTGGTACGATACGCTGGAATCATATATGGAATAGTAAACTTTTCAGTAATACGTCATTAATATATTCAGATTATGATTATACAGTTGCTATCACCAGAGACGACGATGATTCTTTTAGTCTAAACTCTATAATTAAAAATTGGAACCTGAAACATGAGTTTCAGTACTTTCTGAATAACAAAAACACTTTAACATTTGGTTTCAACAGCCAATTTAATACAATTACTCCTGGTCAGTTGAAGGTTTCTGAAAATTCCGATATTAATCCGATCGAACTTCAAGACAATTTTGCATTGGAGAACGGATTGTATTTTAGTAACAATTGGAAGCCAAACAAACACTGGAAAATAAATTATGGAGTACGTTTAAGTTCGTTTAATTTACTCGGCCCCGGCGATTTTTACTCTTATTCAAATGGCGAAGTCACCGATACAACCAGCTATAATAAAGGAGAAATAGGGCAAACTTATGTTATTTTGGAACCGAGGCTGAATGTAGCATATATTTTAAATGAGTCCACTTCATTTAAAGTATCATACACACGAAATACACAGAATCTGCACCTGATACAAAACTCAAACTCATCAACGCCTACCGACATCTGGATAGCTTCGAGTAAAAATGTAAAACCAGAAATTAGTGATCAAATTTCTTTTGGTTATTTCAAGAATTTTAAAAACGATGAATACCAATTTTCAGGAGAAATATATTATCGCTGGATGCAAAACCAACTGGATTTAAAAAATGGAGCTGAAATTAGAGCCAACGAACAAATTGAAGGCGAGTTGTTGTTTGGTTCAGGCAGGGCGTATGGTTTGGAATTCATGTTAAAAAAGAAATATGGCAGATTTAATGGTTGGGCCTCTTATACATTGTCCCGCACAGAAAGGCAAATTGAAGGCATAAATGAAGGCAATTGGTATCCGGCAAGGCAGGATGCTACTCACGATATCTCCCTTGTTGGGATATATGACCTGAATAAAAAATGGAGTATATCTGCTACATGGGTTTATAATACTGGAAATGCGGTTACTTTTCCAAGTGGAAAATATGAAATAGCCAATAATGTGGAATTCTATTATACTGAACGAAATGGTTACCGAATGCCAGCATATCACAGGTTGGATTTAGGGGCAACAAAATATCTCAAAAAGACGGATAAGTTTGAAAGCAGTCTGACTTTTTCTCTTTACAATACATATGGCCGAAAAAACGCCTATACTATTGATTTTGAGGAAGACCAAAATGACCCGACACGAACAGTAGCTGTTAAGACTTACCTATTTACATATATTCCATCAATTACATATAGTTTTAAATTTTAATCAATGGACCAAATTTCTTATATCCGTTTCTTATCATCTTTATTCGTTATTATTATCATGGCATCATGCACTGAAATAATTGATATTGATCTAAATTCTTCTGAAACACAAATAGTAGTTGAGGGAAATGTTTTTTCAAATTCAGAACCCTCTGTAATTAGAATTTCGAAATCTGCTAATTTTGATGAAAGCAATAACTTCCCAAAAGTTCAAGATGCAATTGTTGAACTATCCGATAATCTTGGCAATTCCGAGATATTAGTTGAAACATCACCCGGAGTTTACTCAACAAATACTTTGACCGGAATACAAGGAGGAGATTATTATCTAATGGTACAAGTTGAAGGACAAGCCCTATCATCCTCTTCCCAATTACCCTTTCAGGTTGCTTTTGATTCATTAATTGTAACTGAAACATCTGGCTCTGGAGGCCCTGGAGGTCCAGACAACTCATCGAACTATGAAATAAGAGTTGAATACACTGATCCGGCAGATGAGAAGAACTATTACCGGTTTGTCGAATTTATAAATGGTGAAAATAAAAGCAAATATGCTTTTGATGACCGTCTAAATGATGGATTAGAAGTAAACAGAACATTACTGTATTTTGATAGAAATCTTGAAATTGGAGACACTCTGCAAGTTGAAATGCAATGCATTGATAAAGCCGTTTATGAATATTTCAATAGTTTTGGGAATTCACATGGTGTTGGCCCTTCAGATTCTGCTACACCGGCAAATCCAATTACAAATATAGAAGGGGCTGAATTGGGATATTTTAGTGCACATACTTCTGAAATAAAACAAGTAATTATCCGATAATTCTATCGCAAAATAAGGCTTTATTAACTATGCTCCTTTAATTTTTCTATGTCGAAACTATAGTTTTTGTAACTAACTTTAAAAAGAACTGCATAAAGTACTGGCACATACAACAGTATAATTATTGTTCCGAAAATAAGTCCGAAAATTATAGCTAAGGACAGTGGCTCCCAAAGCAAGCCTCCACTTATATATAGTGGCAACATTCCTAAAGATGTTGTTAGTGTTGTTAAAATTACTGGGCGGAACTTGTGATTTGCGGCCTCTATAATTGCATCTTGCTCCGATATCTCTGGATTTACTTCACGCTCGACCTCTATCCTATCGATAAGTATTATGGAATCGTTTATTACAATTCCGGCCAAAGCAATTACTCCTAATATTCCAAAGAAACTTACAAATGAACCTCCGACATACCAACCTATAACTACCCCAATGATTCCTAAAGGAACTGTTGTATATACAATAATTGATTTTCTTATAGAGTTAAACTGCAATACGAGTAATAGTAAAATAATTCCGAAGGATAGAGGTAGCCACGTAACAATTGCTCCTAAATTATCATTTTTATCTTCATCTTCACCCCCAAAGCTATACACATAACCATCTTTCCAGTTTAGCTTTTGCTCATCTAACCAAGGAGTTATTGCTGTAAATATATCTTTTGCGTTGAAACCTGGTTGAAGATAAGACCCAACAGTCATTGTTCTTCGTAAGTCCTTTCTAATGATTTTAGAAAACTGCCAGTCAACCTCAACTTTAGCTACCTGCGACAACGGTACGTTTTGATGTTTTAATGGAGAAAATATATTATAGCTTTCAATACTTTGGATGTCGTACTCATCGCTATTTTTTACTTTCATGTATATAGGGATACTTTTATCTGCTTCCCTAAAGTCATCAACTTTAATCCCTGTTAGCCCAGCGTTAAGAGCCATAGCAATATCTTTGTTAGTAAGACCTGCTCTTTGAGCCTGATCCTCATCAATTTTCACTATCAGCTTTTTAATTTTAGGCCCTAAATCATCAGTAACATTTTTTGTTCCAGTCGTATTTACTAACTCCTCTTTAAGTGCTTTAGATATTAGAGCTAATTCGTCTAAGTCTTTACCAGATATACGAATTTCAACAGGGGTTCCTGTAGCCCCCGCGCCCGACAAGCGGTTAACCCTAATGTCAGCATCAGGAAAATTGTCGAAACAATACTTGTCCAGTTTCTCAATAACAAAATCGTTGTCAGTATCTCCGGTTGTGTTTAACAACATATGTGCATAACTCGAATTAGCCTCATTTTTAAAATAACCTAAATCATAAGGTTCAGGACCTTCACCTAAAAACGATGAAAAGTTTAACACACCAGGAGCTTCTTCTAGTGATGTAACCAAAGAGTCTAAAATAAATTTTTCTATTTTTCCAACTGCTGCTTCTGTTATAACCATTTGGGTACCTGTTGGATATTTAATATCAACAGTTACTAAGTTTCTATCACTATCCGGCACTAATTTAAAAGGTAGCATTGGCATCATTGCTACCGACAGAGCGAACATCCCTATTATTATGAGAATGAATGGTACTTGACCTTTAATCAAAATACGAATTAGAATGCGGTTGTACCAAAGGTTTACACTATTCATCATTTTATCAACAAACCCCTCTTTTTCCTCTTTACTGCTTTTTACTTTGATCATTAGTAAAGCCAAGAGTGGTATAAAAGTAAATGTTAAAAACCACGAGCTCAACAAAGAAATTGTTACTACCGAAAAAAGAGGTGATGCCATTTCTCCCATTGGGGTCTCGGCGAGTGCAAAAGATAGAAAAGCCGATGATGTGGTAAGAGTAGAAATAAGCAATGGTACCATTAAAATTCTACACGACTCAACCGCCGCTTTAAATGTTGATTCTCCTTTCTCTACCCTAATAAGTATAGATTCTGACATTACAATTCCATTATCCACAAAAAGCCCTAAAGAAATAATTAGTGCTGCGAGCGAAACTTTATTAAGTCCTAAATCAAAAAGATTCATAAAAAAGAATGTACTCAGAATAACCATAGGCACAAGGGTCGCTACCAGTGATCCTGTTCTGAAACCTAAAAAAAATAACATTACAGCAAGTACGATGACAATTGACTGCATCAAACTAACCAAGAAATTATTTACTTGCTTGTTTACTATCTCATCTTGTGATGCCATCCTCACTAACTCTATACCTACGGGTAGAGTTTCGTTTATTTGTGGCATCAGCTTCTGTACGTCTTCTCCTAATCTGACTATATTCGCTCCCTTTTTAAGAGATATAAATAGTGATATTGCATCTTCACCATTAATCTTAACTATTTTTTCTTTCGGGGTAATATAGTCTTGATAAATTTTTGTTATGTCTCCTAAAAAAATAGTAGCCCCAGTATTAGTTGGTATCAATGTTCTTTTTAAATCTTCAATACTCTCATAACTTCCTGTTGGTTCGAGTATAATTCTTTTTTTACCAACGTTAATTTCACCTCCAGGATAAAGTATATTTGTTGAAGAAATTATTCCGTTTAACCTTACTACATTTAATCCATAACGAGATAGTTGCTGATCGTCGAACTCAATTATTATCCGTTCCTCTTGAATACCGCCATATTTAACTTTTGCTGCATCAGGCAATCGCAATAGTTTATCTCTTATATCATCGGCATATTCCTCCATCAAATTATAAGGTACCCCATCGCCACTAACTCCTAAAATTATTCCAAAAACAGTCCCTATATCTTTATCTTTTACAATAGGCCCCACTATATTTTGAGGCAGCATAGGTCTTACTCCATTAACTTTATCCTTTAATTCGTCCCATATGGATTGTAAGTCGTCAGAGCCTACATAGTCTTTTAGTTTTACTGTAATCACTGACAATCCTGTTCTCGATTCACTTTCTATAGTTTTTACTTCAGCCATTTCTAAAATAGCTTCCTCTAATTTATCAGTTACTAAATTTTCAACCTTCTGTGGGCCGGCTCCAGGAAAACGTGTAACTACCGAGGCTATCCTTATAGTGTAAGATGGCATACTGTCGCGCGATAGGTCGAAATAATTTCCTATACCAACAACACCTATTATTAGCAATGCAATTATTGCTATACGGTTATTATTTAGTGTTATTTGGGTTAAGTTCATAGGTATTTATTTAAAGTGTGATTAAAAAATTTAGTGAGATTATTTTTCCAGTAATCTTACTTTTCTACCATCATACATAAAACTTAAACCAGCTGTAACTATCATCTCTCCGCGATTTAAACCATCTCTAATTTCGTAACCAACAGAAGTTAATTTTCCTAAAGTAACTCTTTTTCTTATGGCTGTATAAATTTCTTGTTCTCCACTTTTTTTTAAAATATATACAAAATCTCCTCCTTCGTCATGAGCAACTGCGTCGGAAGGAATTACTATATACTTTTCCGTAGTTTTTTCTTGTTCAAACTTCAATACTATATTACAAGCCATACCCGGAAGTATCTCATCGTTTTTATTTGATATGCTTATTATTAACGGATATGTTAAAGTTCCACTTGTACTCTGGCCAATTTCAGAAACTCTACCCTCGTACTCTTTCTCAGGAATAGCTGTAAAATTAATTTTTGCGATTTGGCCAATTTCAACTCTATTAATTACATTTTCCGGCACCTGAGTTTTTATTTCTAAATTACCGACTGACGAAAATACTAGTATTGGCATTCCTCCCCCAATCATCTCATTCTCTTTTGCTGTAACTTTTGATATTGAACCATCAAAAGGTGCTTTCAACCTGGTATAATCTAACTGATTTCTTGCAGCCTTTAATTGAGATTGAGCAGTTTTGAGCATAGTTTTCGCCGACTCATATTGAGCCTTTACTTTCTCAAAATCGCTTAATGATGCATTATTATTTGCATATAACTTCTCTATTCGATTATAGTTAGATTTTGCGCTTTCTACCTGTATCTCAGAATTTTTTTCTGACGCTAAAGCTTTTTGATAATTAATTTCATAATCATCGCTATTTATATGAGCAATAATACTTCCTTTTTTTATTGGTTCGCCAAGCTTATAGTGCAACTTTTCTAAAGTTCCACCAACTTTAAAACTAAGGTTAGCTTCATTTTCGGCCTGTGATACTCCTGCAAAACTACGTTTCCCAATCATATCTGATTCAACTATTTTCTGGAAAAATACCGGTCGTAAAGTCTCCTTTTTCTCTTCCTCGTTGTTGCACCCTACAAAAATTAGTGCTATTGCAAGTATGTTAATGATTTTCATATTTTATTTCTTTAATAAAAACCTTTGTAAACTTTTTGTGTAATTATCTCTTTCCTGCTGTGTACTAAGGAAGACAAATTTACCCTGATACCTCTCTACCAATAAGTAATCTAAAACATATTGATAGTACGAAATATTAGCCATATGCTTAGTTTTAATCATCAAGTTCTGAGCATCTAATAACTTAATTAAATCTACTGCTCCTTGAAAATAAGCATCTTGTATCATTTTAAAATTTGCCTCAGCAGCATCTGCGGCATTTTTTGATAATTCAAGTTCAAGGAAAGACGTTCTAAGTTTCTGAATATTTGACCTTATACCCGTTTCCAACTTTTTATAAAGCTCCTCTTTTTGGTAATTTATCTTATCTAACTCTATCAATGATTTATTAGCCTCAGCAGATGATTTACCTCCTTGAAAAATTGGAATTTTTAGATTTAGTCCGTAATTAAAAGTCATATCATCCGGAGGAGGAGGAATTGGCAAACCCTCTTGCGGAATGGTTCCATCTCTAATAAATGCTTGGTCAGCTCCTATAAACGCTGCTAATTCGGGCATAAACCACTGCTTTTTGTAAAGCCTACTTTTTCTGTTTATCATTTCTTCCATAGCTACTAACTGATGAATTTCTGGTGAGTTTCTCATCATCTCCTCTACTACAAAACTTGCATATCTATCGGTAAGCGTAGGGTTTTCAAAAACTCCTTTTAGTAAATCTTGGTCTATAAAAATAGTTTCGTCTATACTACTTGAGTCCGTTATATTTATAGCACTATTAATTTCTTTGTTTAATACCTGATTGATCTGGTACATATTGCTTCTATAAGTTGTATATGCATCATTAAACTTCATTTTATTCATATTCAACTCACTCACCCAACGGTTTACATCAGAAATACCAGTTTGCCCTGCTTCTTCTTTCGATTTTGCCATCTGTAGGTTTTTTGTGGTTGTATTCACATTCTCGTTTTGTATTAAAAGATTACTCTTAGCAAACAACAAACTAACATAGGTAACCGAGGTATTGGCTACAACATCTAATACAACCTGCTTGTTGAAGTGGCGTTTACTTTCGGCCATAAGTTTGCTAATTGCTATATTAGCAAAAACCGATTCGGAAAATATTACCTGCTTAATGGAAGAAGAACCAGTAAGTGTAAACGCTCCTTTTTGACCCATTGATGCTTCAACAAGATTGTTACTTAACCCTACCGCACTACCTCCTACGCTTACTTGTGGCAAAATATTAGCCTTAGCTATCCTAACCTCTTTATCGGCAATTTCAACATCCTTATCAGACATTTTACTTTGTAGATTACTCTCTAGTGCTTCTGATATCGCCATGCGCAAACTTAAATTTTCCCCATCAGGAAATTGAGTTACATTTAATAGTATTGACTCATTTAATATATTCCATTTCGGAAATTTACCTATGGCCATAACACTCTCCATATTAATAATAGACACTTGTTTTCTATCAATTTCTACGCTTAACTCCGATGGATTAATTCCTTCATTAATCTTCATTATTCGCAAAGCTGTTTGACGTGCTAATTGCTGATAAGTAAACTCAGGAGTTAATGTAATTGTGGCTCCCATATTTAAATAGTCAACTCCACTAACCACTAAGGATGGTAGGTGTTTTGAATTCAACCCAACAAATAGTTCTTGAATTTCTGATTTAGAAAAACTAACCATTGGCAGTACTATAACTGCTTCGACATTGCTGTTGATTTTAGACAAGGCACTTTTGCTACTGCTACTTCCACTTATTAAAGAGATATTGAAATCTTCTTTATTCTCATTGAAATATGTATCAAGTTGAGGGAAATTTACTTTAAAAACTTCCGGGATGATTACCGCAATATTCTTCGTTTCAAAAATTTCAGAAAACTCATATAGGTTGTTTCTTAATTGGATGATTGACTCTATATAAGTAAAATTATTTATTCCGGATGTATTATCAGAAGTTAAAGAAAGCCCTTGTAAATTACCATCGAGAATTGTTGAAGCTATTACAGGCTTAGAAAAACTTTCCAATTCCGATATTTGTTTTGATGAGATGTATCCTATTGACACTACATAATCAACACTTGAATCACCCATTAAATCAAGTATATTTTTTTTTGAGGCGCTAGTATCCATTTCAGCAGAAAGTTCTTTGAACTGGAAATTAAATTTTGTTCCAGTTAATCTTTTAACCTCCTGCTTCAGGTAATCACTAAACAAGTTTAACTCTTTAGCTGAGGCATCTTTACAAATGCCTATTTTGATACTTTTTTGAGCAAACAACCCTATAGATGTCAGCATAAGTATCGCCATAATACTTATGACTTTCTTTACTTTATTCATTCCATTTATATTTCATATTTGACAAAAAAACAACACCAATAAGTAAGAAGTGAAATTAAGATGTATCGCAAATAGTGCTAAAAAGATAGAGTGGATGACATAAACAAAAATGTTTTATAGGTATGTATAAACTCTATATACAAATATAATAATAGTCTATATCAATAAAGCTATACAGTATTTTATTTTGAATATATTTCAGTATAAAATAAGCAGAGCTTGTAGTATATTTTCATGAATTTGAAACCAGTATTATTAATTCTACTTTACTAAGTTGAGTAGTCGTTTGATTTTCATCTTCTTTTTACCCTTGATCCCTAAAGGGAAGAAGACGAAAATCAACCTGCCTCTCTTTAGGGTTTGGGATAAAACAGGTTGATTTTGCCATCTTTGTAAAGTAGTCTTAAAAGAAGCATTTAAATTAATTATAACTCATTGGTTTTCAGCATCAATTCTCTTTTCCCCCTTTTCTAACCTGTACGGACTTTTTTTTGGGAGGGGGATTTTAGCCGGACACAAGTAATTTTTAATCAAAATTTATAGTTTAATCGATCCACAATACAATTCACTAATTTGAAATACTAAGCGAAGTCATGGAAAAAACATGCTTTTTTTGTGCATTCTGCTATCGAAGGCCTTGATGCTCGAACTGGTTGGTTTACATTAATGATAATGACCCTTTCCCGCCCTACAACTCCAGCCTGAACCAATTGCTGTTGGTTCCCGAATAGGTGAAATACATCCGCATACTGAGCCAGGGGACCATGGGAATATTGAAATAAAATCCTGTGCCTACACCATACAATGGTTGCGTGTTGTAAAGATCAACATATTTATCTTTGCCATTGCCCCAATTCACATACACCGACTGCTCCATGGCAAACCAATCACGGTTGATGTAGGTGAAATGCCACCCAATATAAGCGGTGTAAAAGGACTGCCCAGAAATCTCTCCTGTCAGAATACCTTTCACATCATTGGCACCTTTGTAGAACAAAAGCGATGGAATTGTAGAAGAAGTATATCCGGTTGAAAACTCAGAACTAAACTGGACAACCTTATTAAAAAGCTTATAATAATTAACTCCAGAACCAACCGAGTAGTAAAATGGGCTGTTCTCGTCCAGGCCAATCCCTGCCCCGAAACCGATGCTTGCGCTAAAGCCATCCTTCTGATGCCGCATCCGTTTAACGTATCCGATGGATTCCCTCGCAGATAAACTTAAATAATTTATTTTGTAATTCCCGGCAAATGGCGCTTCTGTATCAGCGCGGGATGAATCCGTTTCATGTTGGAAAATGCTCCATCCAAAATCCGGTGAAAACCTATATTTAAAATCTTCATGCCAGGGGTTTGAGATACCTCCGGAAAGTTGTTTTACATCATAGGCAATCTCAGAAACCTTCTCTCTGTTGTGGAACCTGAAATTCTTTCCCTGTCCATAAAGCACTCCCCCACTTATCGACATATTCTTATAAAGCAACTGTCTTGGAATAGTGACGCCCATGCTGAAATTTTTAGCATTAGTGCCAATGGTGCCACCAATATTAAAATTGATGTTGCGACCAAGAAAGTTTCTGTCCGACATCCCAAGGGATAGGCTCCAATCCTGCCTGTTTCCATTAAATGAAAGAATGGGCACGATGGTCAGGGCATCTTTTGCCATTATTTCCAGTAGGTAATTCCCGTTGGCCAGCGTATCCAACTCATATCCAACCTTGGCGAAATTTCCAATATTCCAGATCCTGATTACCATTGTATCCAGAACCCCACGATTTATTGAATCACCAGCTTTAAATTTTAGCTCATCCCTGATGATTGCTTCTTTGGTTCGCCAGTTTTTATTAATCCGAATGGAATCTATTTTTATTTTCTGATCAGCATAATGCTTGTCCTGACTATTTGCCTGAATTGAAATAAATAAAATACAAATAACTATGAATAAGATTCTGGTCATATCACATTTTTGATATGATAAATTTATAAGAGACCTGGTTTAAAATGACATGTAATGAGGTGTATGGGTTAAAATTGGGGGATTATCCGTAAACTGCATTTAATTGAGATAAAATTGCCAATACAGGGGTGAATGAAAATGATATTTATTAAATAGTACTTTGTTACCGGTACCTTCAAAGGAATGATTAATTGATAGGCGAACATTTGGTAATCTTTAAGATTTTCCATTTTTCTTAACCATTTTATAAACGGAATAGAATGGTACAAAAACCGGAAGGATTAGTAATCTATATGAAGAATATATTCCTTTAAGAAGTAGCAAATTCCCCTGACAACATATTTAAAAGATGTCTCATATAAAATCAGATACATTACCACGCCGTGAATTCGTCAATCGGCTATTTATTTCCGGTGCAATCTTAGGAGGGATGAATCTTTCAGGAATTCAAATATTCGCTAAGGAAAACACCAAACCTTCTCGCCGGTTTCATATAAGTTTGCAAACGGAAGCATGGAATAAGAATCCTGAACTTATCAGCATCATGAAAAATGCAGGAATTTCGGATGTGTGGATGGGCTCTTACTTACAGGGCAAATGGTATCATACACCTGATGAATTAAGAAAATCTGCTGATTTTCTAGTGTCCAACGGATTCAATCCTCATGTACTTACCGTGCCTTTGGGACACCCGGGAAATGCCATAGATCCCTCAGATGAAGCATGGTCTGTTAAAAAGCAGAATTGGCTTAATGCCTGTGATTATGATGGGAGCTTATATTCCGGAACTTCTATCCATCCTCCAATAATTGAAGATAATATAGAAGCACATAAGTTACTTGCTAACAAGGGGTTTGATATCCTTTTTTTGGATGATGATTTCCGCCTGGCAAAATATCCCGGAAAAATTGGTGGTTGTTTTTGTGATGATGATAAAAAAGAATTTCTGAAAATTCATGACTATAGCTCGCCTGACTGTGAATTGCTTATAGACTCGGTCGCAAACAGAAAACCAACAAAAATTCTTCGTTCATGGATTGATTATATCTGCGATAAAGAATATAATATGTTCAGATCGCTCCAAGATGCAACACCTCAAATGGAGATCGGAATTATGGTCATGTATCTCGGTGCTGAGAAGGCAGGAATAGCTCTTAATAAATACAGTGATGTCCCATTCAGAGTCGGAGAGTTGATGTTTGATGATAAAAGCTTTGGGAGAATTAAGGGCAAAACGGATGAGTTGTTCAGTGCCTTATTTCATCGAAGATTTGTTAATCCGGAGCTGGCTTACAGTGAATCGACTACCTATCCTTCAGATGCACTTTCTGCTAAGAATATGGCCGCCAAGCTTACTGTATCCCTCATATCGGATGTACGCAATACCATGTTCATGAGTGGGTTACAAGCATTCCCGATAGATTATTGGAGCACACTTGCCCCGGCAATGAAAAAGAGCGCACAGCTTCACGAAGCGATCGCCGGTCATAAACCAAAAGGGCCATTCAAACATTTCTGGGGTTGGGATAGCCGCTTAGTTGGAACGGATCAACCGTTCAGTTTGTTTCTCGCTTCCGGTATTCCCTTTGAAGTCGTTGATGATGTTACGCGGGATGGTTGGATATTTCTTTCAAACGAAGATGCAAAATCCGTTGATGAAGGCAGGTTGAATGCAAAAAATAAAAACCTTGTGGTGAGAAAAGAAGCTGAAATTACAAATGATGATTTCATAATAATCGAAGAATCATTGGATGATGTTTTTGCTTTTAAGAAAAGTATAATCCCTATGCTAAAAGATATCCCCTATATTGATGGAAATTTACCGGTTATTTTTTCATGGTATCCAACGGCGAGAAAAGCACTTTTGTGGAATGTAAATGAAAATCGACAGGACTATCAGATAAAGCTTAATAACAAAATAATCCGGTCGGTTTCTGTCGAAGGCCTGGATGTTTCCTTGGTATCAGAGTTGGAAATTCCAGGTTGATGAATTTAAAAGCAAGCCTTTAATTAAGCTTGGAGTATTCAATGAATAAATGCCATAATTTTAATGATATTATAAATAAAATGAGAACAATTTTCCGAGGAATCATCCTCTCAATTTTTCTATTCACCACCGCCTGCGTTGACAGCACCCTGGTAAATATTGTCAATCTAAGATGTGAATATAAGGTTAATCCTCTTGGTGTGGATATTGAGCAACCCCGTTTTAGCTGGAACTTATCATCAAGCTCACGAGGCGTAGTACAAACTGCCTACGAGGTATTCGTCGCATCGAGTGCTGAAAAGCTGGCTGAAAATACCGCAGATGTCTGGGATAGTAAAAAGGTGGCTTCCGATAAATCTATTCATATTTATTATGATGGATCAAAATTGGAAAGCAATAAAAAATATTACTGGAAAGTAAAGGTGTGGGACCAGAATGGCCATGTACACGAAAGTGAACCGACGTTCTGGACAAGCGGGTTATTCAATGAATCTGACTGGAAGGCCAATTGGATAGGCCTTGACAAAGCGATTGGAGACGATGACCCTGACGCATCGCATAGAATCCTATCGGCGCGTATGCTGAGACATGAATTTGAAGTTGAGAAAAAAATAGAGTCAGCCACGGCATTTATTTCAGGCATGGGCTTATTCGAGTTTTATGTAAATGGAGAAAAAATCGGCGACCAGGTTTTGGCTCCCGGCCTTACGGAATACAACAAAAGGACATTCTATATGACCTTTGACGTAACAAATAATTTGCATTCAGATAAAAATGCAATTGGCGTCATCCTGGGCAACGGACGTTATTTTGCACCGAGGGGCGATGTGCCGACATATACGAAAACCTATGGATTTCCGAAGCTTATTTGCCAGTTGGAGTTAGTTTATGAAGATGGCGCCACACGTACTATTATAACTGACGAATCCTGGAAACTTACCACCAACGGTCCAATACGGAAAAACAATGAATTTGACGGTGAGTACTACGATGCCCGGATGGAAATGGGTGGATGGAATAAACCCGGATATGATGATTCAGACTGGATGAATGCAACACTGGTTGACAAGCCCGGTGAAAAGCTGGTAGCACAACCAAATGAAGCGATTAAAATAATGGAAGAAGTAAATCCCATTGCAGTAAATGGAATCAAGTCAGGAGAATTCATTTTCGATATGGGGCAGAATATGGTCGGTTGGGTAGAATTGTTTGTCAAAGGGAAAAAGGGAGATAAAGTGACACTGAGGTTTGCAGAAACCCTGAATGACGATGGGAGTTTGTTCCTGGACAATATCCGAAGCGCGGAAGTTACCGATACCTATATTTTAAAAGGAGATGGGAAAGAAAGGTGGGAACCAAAATTTACCTACCATGGATTCCGCTTTGTTGAAATGACCGGTTACCCCGGCGAGCCTACACTATCATCAATCAAAGGCAAAGTAGTGCACGATGCGGTGGAGGTAACGGGATCGTTTTCGTGTTCCAATCCATTGATCAACAGCATTTATAAAAATGCCTACTGGGGAATCAGGGGGAATTACCGGAGCATGCCCACAGATTGCCCACAACGGGATGAACGGCAGGGTTGGCTCGGCGACCGCTCGGCGGAATGCACCGGAGAAAGTTACATTTTTAATATCTCGAAACTCTACAACAAATGGGTGACCGACATGAAAGACGCCCAGCTCGAAAGTGGCAGCATTCCTGATGTGGCGCCATCGTATTGGCCAATTTACAGCGACAACACTACCTGGCCGGGAACTTTCCTTTTTGCTCCTGATATGTTATACACACAATATGGTGATTTGCGCACCATAGAAACAAACTATCCGCACATGCAAAAGTGGATTACACACATGAGCCAGTTTATAAATAATGGCATCATGCCCAAAGATACGTATGGTGATTGGTGCGTTCCACCGGAGGATATTACCCTCATTCATACCGGTGATCCAAAAAGAATTACCAGTTCTGAATTTATTGGGACTGCCTATTTTTATCAAGAATTGAAACTTATGGAGAAGTTTGCAAAATTGCTGGGTAAAACTGATGATGCTGCCGGATATGCCAAAACTGCCGGGAAAATGAAAATAGCATTCAACGAAAAATTCCTTGATAAGCGGGACCTCAAATACAGCAACAATACACATACAGCAAACATTTTGGCGCTTAATTTTGATCTTGTGCCCGATGAACACAAGGAAAAAATAATCGACAACCTCTTACAAAAAATATTAGCTGAAAGCGATAATCATATTGGGAATGGATTGATTGGCGGACAATGGCTGATGCGAACCCTTACCAATACCGGGCATGCAGATGTGGCCTATACCCTGGCCGCGCAAAACACCTACCCGAGTTGGGGGTATATGGTAGAGCAGGGCGCCACAACAATTTGGGAGCTTTGGAATGGAGATCATGGCGATCCGGGAATGAATTCAGGAAATCACGTGATGCTGTTGGGGGATTTGATCATTTGGTATTATGAAAACCTGGCCGGCATAAAAGCCGATCCCGAAATCCCAGCATTCAAACACATCATTATGAAACCCTATGTGTTGGGAGATTTAACTTATGTTAATGCATCATATAATTCCATGTATGGAAAGATAGAAAGTAGCTGGAAGTTGTCCCAAAATAAATTTCAATGGGAGGTGACAATCCCGGCAAATATAACAGCCACAATTTATGCTCCAACCTTGGATAAAGAAGATGTGATGGAGGGCAATAGTAAAGCTTCGCGAGCAGAAAGCGTTAAATTTATCAGGTGGGAAGATCACAGGGCTGTCTTTGAAATCGAATCCGGTCATTATTCGTTTACCTCAAACGGAGCGAAAAAGACGGTTACAAAACCATATGTCTCTACCCCTGTTATCTCACCGGCAGATACAATCTTAATGGTTGGGGATAAAATAATGATGGAGATTTCCTGTGCTGAGAAAAAAGCTGTTATCCGTTATTCCATTGATGGGAATGAACTAAACAACTCCTCCCCAATTTATACTGAACCCCTGGAAATTTCAACGAACACAACAGTCAGGGCTCAGGCATTCGTAGAAGGGTATAACCCCGGCAATCAATCAAAAGTTACTTACGATTTTGTAGATCCTGATAAAAATGGAATAAAGTGGAAACTGTACAGGGGTGAATTTATAAATCTCCCGGATTTCAGGAAATTAACGCCTGTTGCCCGGGGACAGGTATTTCAATTTGGTTTGGGGAAAATACACGTGCCAAAAAATAATTTCGCCCTTCAGCTTACGTCATACATTCAAATAGATAAAGATGGAAAATATGAATTTTCGACATCTTCCAATGATGGAAGCAAATTGTACATTGATAATAAGTTGATTGTAGATAACGATGGCGAGCACGGAGTGAAGCAAATCAGCGGTTCTTGCAATCTCACTAAAGGTAGGCATCAAATCAGGGTTGAGTACTTTCAAAGTGGAGGTAGTAAGACACTTTCCGTATATTACCGTTCCGATGAGATTAGTCACCGTCAAATTCCTGGGTCAGCATTATTTATAAATTAGGGTACTCCCATGGGTTTAAAGGATAATGGATTAATGCTATAATGATGAAATACTATAATAAAAAAGGGGTGAATTGAGATTTTACGGATAAGAAATGTACAATGAATAGAAGCAATTAAAATATATGTGTCAGATGAAGAAAGAGGGATAAAATAGGCTATTATGGATGTAATTGTGATTAATGGCGTTGTAAAATAATAAATTTATGAGTCTATTCGGGAAAATATATTTACCCTAAATCCCTTGAAGAAGACTTCGCATAGTTTATTGATTTTCAACGAATTCCCCTTTAGGGGTTAGGGGTAGGAAAGTTGAAAATCGTCAAACTATGATTTTTCGGAATGTACTCAACTTATAGAGTCAGAAAAAAATCATTATAGCATTATCGCATTAAATCATTATCAAAATCAAGTATTATACTAAATACCTGTAGAACCTAAATTAATTTAAAAACACTGTTATGAAAACGATCGCCATAAACGTAAGAGGATTAAAACTAATGTCGTTGCTTCCTCTTCTTATTTTATTTACAATTATTGGTTGTCAGAATTCAAACCCGCCAGCACAAAATATTTCTCTAAATCCGCTGTTTAGCAATAATATGGTACTGCAGCAGAAGCAAGATATTCCTATCTGGGGGATGGCTGATCCTGGAGGGAAAGTGGTTATTTCACTATACGGGCAACAAAAGGAAGTAGTGACAAATGATGATGGGAAATGGAAAGTAAATCTATCTCCTGTGACTGCAGGAGGCCCTTATGAATTGATGATCAGTGGAGAAGAAATTCATAAAATTAAAAATGTGATGGTCGGTGAAGTTTGGATTTGTTCCGGGCAATCGAATATGGAAATGCCTGTTTCTGCATCGTGGGGAAAGGTTAATAATCATGAAAAAGAAGTTGCCGATGCCAACTATCCAAATATCAGACTGCTGATGGTTGACAAGGTTATGGCAAATATGCCGCAGGAGAATTTTACAAGCGATGGATGGAAAGCATGTTCACCTGAAACCATTCCTGAATTTTCTGCTGTTGCCTATTTTTTTGGACGTCACCTGAATCAAGAGCTAAATGTTCCCATAGGTTTAATTGAATCTGCATGGGGAGGTACTTTGGTGGAAGCGTGGACAAGTGGTGCGACACTTAAAAAAATCCCGGAATTCACCGATGAAGTAATGGCCATTGAATCAGACACGAGAACTGAAGATGAAAAAGCGCTTATCGCGGAAAAATTGCTGGCTGAATGGCCTGATAAAATCGAACAGATATTAAAGAAAAAAGGAACCTTCGATCACGGATTTCAAAAAACCGGTTATAATACCGGTGGTTGGAAAACTATGAATCTCCCGACTGTTTGGGAAGATGTTGACATCAACGTTGATGGAGTAGTCTGGTTTAGCAAGGAGGTAAATATTCCAACATCATGGAAAAACGAAGATCTTAAACTTTCACTGGGAAAGATCAATGATTATGATATTACCTGGTTTAATGGTCATAGAGTAGGCCGGGGAACAGATGTTTCTGAATCACGAGTTTATAAAATCCCCGGCTCCCTGGTGAAGACCGGGAAAAACAGAATTGTGGCACAAGTGCTCGATGTTGGAAATGTTGGAGGATTGTATGGGCCAGCGAAGGAAATGAAATTAGCCTTAAAAGATGAATCTATTTCATTAACCGGAGCCTGGAAATACAAAATCGATCCTGTTGCGATTGATGTGAAAGAGTTACCTGAAAAACCAAATCAAAATGCAGGAGTCAATCGCCCAACAGTATTGTATAATGGCATGATCCATCCTTTACTGCCATACGGAATAAAGGGAGCAATCTGGTATCAGGGAGAATCCAATGCCGGAAGAGCATATCAATACAGATCACTGTTCAAGGCATTAATCGAGGATTGGCGCAATGTATGGGGCGAAGGAGATTTCCCGTTTCTATTTGTACAGCTTGCCAATTTTATGAAGATAAAACCTCAACCGGCAGATGATGCCTGGGCAGAGCTTCGGGAAGCACAAACCATGGCTTTAGATTTACCCAATACCGGCATGGCTGTTGCAATTGATATCGGAGAAGCAAAGGATATTCATCCTAGAAACAAGCAGGAAGTCGGCAGGAGATTAGCCCTGAATGCGCTCGCAAATGCTTACGAAAAGGACATCCCGTATTCCGGTCCAATGTACAACTTAATGAAGATAGATGGTGAAAAAATCCGTTTGCATTTTGCCAACACCAACAAAGGATTGAAAATAAAGGGAGATGGTGACCTAAAAGGATTTGCAGTAGCTGGAGAAGATAAAAAGTTCGTCTGGGCAGAAGCTAAAATAGATGGAGACGAAGTAGTTGTATGGAATTCAAAAATAAAAAATCCAGTGGCAGTGAGATATGGCTGGGCGGCTAATCCGGTTTGTAATTTATACAATGATGCAGATTTACCTGCATCACCTTTCAGAACGGATAATTGGGTAGGAATCACTTACGGAAAAAATTAATAATTCTGATGTGCAAGGTAAACCTTTGATTGTCCTAATACACACCTCGGTCTGTGCCTGCCTGCTTGTAAGCAGGTCATCACAGACCGAAAAATGGATTGTAAGAACGCACGATGGAGGCATCTAAAACCGTTAATTATCCGTCTTTTTTATTGATAGCCCAGATTTCCTTTCCTTCAAAGATAATGCGAGAAATCGAATTTTTTTACTCAATCCAGTCTGGTTTTGGAAATTTTCTTATTCGTGAATAGCGTTTATAACTGTCAAAGATCTCGGTATCCGGCCCTGTGACGCGGGGATCTTTAGTGTTTTTCAGTACGCTCATCAATTCATTTTTTAACTCAACTTCAATATCTTTATATTCCGAATTTCCAGCCAGGTTAACCAGGCAAAAAGGATCTTTAACGACATCGTATAGTTCCACTTCAGGTCTTTTACTATGTGCCAGTTCAAAAAAAGGCTGAATCTCCTTATTGTTGTAATTTTCGATGATAAATGTTTTTGACGGACAATCATCGATATCTGTGAAAGCCCCATCCTTGATATATTTACCATTTTCATCAATCCCGTACATTGGAAGTAATACTGATGGATCATTTGGATCATATTTTTGTGGAGCGCCCGCAGGCCACCGCTCCGGTTTGATGTTCCAGATATAGATAAAGTTTTTACTCCGAATGACACGCTGAGCGTATCCCACATTCATGTACCTCGATGACGAATGCCTTTCCCTGCTTGCTATTGCGTATTTCCGGGATTCATCAACGGTTCCCTGCTTTTCAGAAATCAGGAGATTTAATATACTTTTCCCGGATATGGGGAGCATTCCTTTTGAGCTTGTACTAGTCAATTCGAGTATAGTCGGAGCAAAATCAATAAAACTAACCGGGTCTTCAACTATTCTGCCACCAGGGAAATTTCTTGGAAAACGAATGGCCAGAGGTACGTGAACACCATATTCAAAACTATTGGCTTTTGCCCGGGGAAATGGCATTCCATTATCAGCCGTTACGATGATGATGGTATTTTCCAGCTCACTGGTCTTTTCGAGATATTCCAGCATCCGTTGAAGGTGCAGGTCAAACCACTCTATTTCAACAGCATAATCCAACATATCGCCACG
This sequence comes from Bacteroidota bacterium, assembly GCA_024280115.1. Classification (GTDB taxonomy): domain Bacteria; phylum Bacteroidota; class Bacteroidia; order Cytophagales; family Cyclobacteriaceae; genus JAAUQL01. The sequence continues at coordinate 38,254 of JAJRQT010000067.1, forward strand.
GATCAATTCATCATCTGGCAAAAATCCAGGAACTTCAACGTCTTCTGTCCTTTTGCCCATACGCTTCCAGGAATCCTTTTCATACACTCTGTGTGGCTCTCTGGCACCGTACCAAAAGAAAAAGGGTTTTTCTCCGCGAACATTTTCCATGAAATATTTAAAATTTTCGAAATAATTCAACTTAGAAATCCCAGTGGCATATTGATCATCGATATGGCCTTCATTATTGTAAGAAATTGAGCTATGCTGGATTCCACCCGCATTTTTTTTTCGCCAAAGAGAATCTTGTTCATTGCGTGCATATTGGAAAGGGGCAACGCCTTTTCCGGTAAGACCGGTTACATATCCGTTATTATCCAAGAGGTCGATGAAGGGAATATGCTTTTTTAACCAGGAGGAAGCATGTTGTCCGGATTGCTCATTTTGCCAGTGATAGCGCCCTGTCACAATGGAACTTCTCGAAGGGGCACAACCTGGAGATCCGGCATAACAATTCGAGAAATATACACCTTCGCGCGCTATCTTATCAAAAGCAGGAGTCTGTATGAACGTACTGCCCAAAAAACTGGTGTGAGCAAAAGATTGATCATCGCTTATAGCAAATAAAATATTCGGACGTTTTGCTTCCTGAGATTTTTCATTGCAACCAAAACTCAAGATTAATGACAATAATGCCAACGGAAAAAATGTGTGTTTTACCTTCATTTTTTTTAAATTTTCATTTCCAGGTTGTAAAACCTCTTAATATTATTATTCTAAAATGGCGTTTTGGAAATATGAATGCACACAATAAAAATTTATGTTTTTCTCTTTACCACCGGAACAATCATGCTATTAATATCTCCACTTTCAGAAAGTAGCACAGCGACTTTCCGCGTATTGGGAAACTGAGCCATTACAATTACTAGTATTGAAGTTACCGGAACGGCGATGATCATTCCGAGCACGCCCCAAAGCGTTCCCCATACTGTTAAAGTAATGAATACCACCAAAGGACTTAGATTTAATGATTTCCCAACAATCCTAGGCTCTATAAAGTTGGCTACCAGAGTTTGTACTGCCTGCACGGAAAGGAATATCCATAAGAAATAGCTAAATGAATTAAACTGCAACGCTGCAAATAATGAGGGTAATAAGGTAGCCGTAAACGAACCGACATACGGAATAAAGTTAAAAATAAATATTATAAAAGCCCATAATAGTGGAAAGTTGACTCCAATAAAAAACAATACCCAATAGGCAAGAAAAGCTGTTAAAAAGCTGGCAAAGGTTTTAATCTTTATATATCGCTTAATGGAATTATTCATTTGACTCATTACTTTCTTCATTTCATTGAAATTTCTACTCTCCTTGTAGATGTAGTGTATCTTCTTTTGGAAGATATATTCTTCGATGAGAAGGAAAATAAGGTAGATAATAATGATGAGTGTATATCCAATACCTTGGGTGAGTTGGTTCACAATTTTCGTGAGATATGGTCTCAATTCTTTGCTTCCGGGCAGATCTTGAATTTCTTTATGAAAGTCCTCAAAACCCATAAAACCAGCCACTTGTTCAAGTAAATTATCCTGCCGGGTATTGTATTGATCAACATGGTCTGCAATCTGCTTTAGGTTCACAACCATTATATTTACAAAAGAATAAATAAATATTATTATTAGAACTAAAGAAAAAAACTTAGCAAGCAATCCAGGCATGTGAAATTTCCCTATTTTAATCTCTGTAAGGTAATTGCTCAATATCCTGATCAGATACCAGAAAATTAAAGCAATGACTAGTGGCTTGAAAAGATGACCAAAGAATTTAAGGATTAAGACTGAACCGACAATCAACATCAACCATAAAACGATTTTAGCCAATTTGAGTACTTCCCTGAGGTCTCTATTCCTTTTAATCATCTCGATCATATCTTAAGATTATCAATGGGTTTAATAGGTTACAATATAAATATCCTTTCAGACATCTGTTATACTTTTCTGTAGAAATATGAGAATTTCAATGATAAAAAAATCAGGTATAATGGACAAAAAGTAGGCTATTTTAGAGTCGATTGGTTCAAGTGGACAAAAAGGAGGCTGTTATTTTTCTAAAAATAATCATATTTTAAAATCTTCTTTAGCTTTGCAATGCCTGACTAAACGGAAACAGGCTCTGCTGGGGAGCAACCTGTCAGGGATACATCTGGTGACTGACAAAAATGTCAACTAAGGGAGCATTATGCGATGCTCCTTTTTTTAGATATTTTTAGAAGTCCATTATGCCTTTAAAAAC
>JAJRQT010000068.1 GCA_024280115.1 Bacteroidota bacterium
ATATAACAAGTAGTCCACCTACAATCACTAGGTGAAATGCCCAAAATTCTGATTATTTAACGGAATTAGGTGAAATCCATAAAAAACCTATTGCAATAGAAATAGCAATATCCTCGAAAATTCTATATGTAAATTACAATTCGTTCAAAGATTCAAATTCTTTCCCTATTCAATCTTTGATTATCATAAAAAGTAGCTAAATTGTGTACGGTTTTGATACAGTTTCATGAACAAAACCGCTCACAATATGGAACTGTTCATTTTTGAAATTGCGAATGGGTTGATTTAAAGCTTACTTTTATTATTGGCACTAAATTGGGACAAAAGGAATAAAAAATTAATAGCTTGTGAATAAAGAGATAGGAAATATTTTAATCGTAGATGATGATGAAGATGTATTATTAGCAGCAAAAATGTTGTTAAAAAAACATGTAAAAGAAGTAACCATTGAAAAGAATCCCAACAAGATTCCATTTTTATTAAATAATTATTCATTCGATGTCATATTGCTGGATATGAATTTCAGCAAAGATATCACCAGCGGAAAAGAAGGCTTCTATTGGTTAAGTCAGATTACCGAAAAAGATCCCAACGCCGTAGTAATTTTAATCACAGCCTTTGGAGATGTAGAAATGGCTGTAAAAGCCTTGAAAGAAGGGGCAACGGATTTTGTATTAAAACCCTGGCAAAATGAGAAATTACTCGCCACTATTTCTGCGGCGATAAAACTAAAAAAGTCTTATAACGAAGTTGATAAATTAACAAAAGCCAAGAAACAACTTCAGGACGACAGCAACCAGCCATTCAAAGATATTCTTGGAAATAGTGATGCAATAAAAAAAATATTTAACATCATTGACAAAGTTGCCCAGACAGATGCGAATGTCCTCATCCTTGGCGAGAACGGAACTGGCAAAGAACTTGTGGCCAGGGCTATCCATCAAAAATCGTTGCGAAAAGATAACGTATTTATCGGCGTGGACATGGGCGCCATTACAGAATCGCTTTTTGAAAGTGAATTATTTGGTCATAAAAAAGGGTCTTTTACAGATGCGAAGGAAGACCGCACAGGTAGATTTGAGGTCGCCAATACAGGTTCACTTTTTCTCGATGAGATAGGGAACCTTAGTTTACCGTTACAATCAAAACTATTATCAACCCTCCAAAATCGAAAAATCATCAGGATCGGAACTAATAAACCAATACCGATTGACATCAGGTTGATTTGTGCGACAAATATGCCAATTTATGAAATGGTTAAGAATAACGAATTTAGACAGGATTTACTTTATCGCATAAATACAGTGGAGCTACACCTTCCGGCTTTGCGGGAACGGCAAGAAGATATTCTGATTCTTTCTGAGCATTTTGTTGAGATGTATTGTAAAAAATACCGAAAGCCCACGAAATCCTTTTCAGCGAATACAATTAAAAGATTACAAAAGTATTCATGGCCGGGAAATGTAAGAGAACTTCAGCATGCAATAGAACGGGCGGTAATCATGACAGATAATACCAATTTATCCCCCGAAGACTTTTTCTTTCTGACCAATAATCCTCAGGGCGATGATATCAATATTGAAAATTATAACCTGGAATCTGTCGAGAAATCAGTGATTCAAAAAGCGATTAACAAGCATAACGGAAATATATCAAAAGCTGCCAAAGAACTTGGTTTAACGAGAGCATCGCTCTATCGCAGACTGGAAAAACATGGGCTCTAATAATCTGAGATTTCAAATAATCATCAGAATCTCTGCCATTGCATTGACACTGTTTTTACTGTTTCAGTTAGTGAATTCAGATTCATTTTCACTGACTATATTATTAGTATTGGCTCTAGTGGTGGTACAGGTCATAGCTCTTATAAGGTTTGTGGACAAAACCAACCAGGAGATTATTGATTTTTTTGAATCTATAAAAAACAACGATTTTACAATTCCAAATAAAAACACCGGTGACGACTCATATAGCAATTATTTACGCAATCAGTTTGAAATGGTCGTTAAGAGACTTAAAAAATCCAGGCTCGCAAAAGATGACCGGCAGCAGTATCTGACAACCATAGTCCAACACGTTGGCATCGGTCTAATTACTTTCAATGAAAAGGGTGAAGTTCAGATCATGAATATTGCTGCGAAGAGATTGCTCAAAATTGAAAATATTAAAGAAATAAGCGAGTTGGATATTATTAGCGCACAGCTCGTAAAAAGTTTTTGGGAACTAAAAACCGGAGGCCGGGCTTTGATTACTATAGAAATCGGAGGTGATGAAAGGCAGCTTTCTGTATATGCAATTGAGCTTACACTTGGAGATGAAAATTTTAAATTAGTTTCTTTACAAAATATCAGATCGGAGCTGGAGGAGAAGGAGATGGAGGCGTGGCAAAAACTTGTGCGGGTTTTAACACACGAAATCATGAACTCCGTTACGCCTATTTCTTCATTAGCAAATACAGTAGAAAGCGAAATAATTGGCTACCTGGACAATATTGAGGGGGAGCCAAAAATTGATAAGGAAGATCTTGAAGATATACATCTGGCAGTGCAGACTATTCAGAGAAGGAGCGATGGTTTGATCAGGTTTGTGAATGATTTCAGAAGCCTGACACATACTCCTGAGCCTAAATTCCAGATGGTAAGTGTAATGGAATTGTTTGACCAAATTTCCGTATTACTTAAACATGAATTAAAATCCAATCATATTAAATTCATTGTTAATGTAAATCCACAGAATCTCGCGCTCAGCATCGACCCTGAATTAATCCAGCAAGTACTCATCAATCTCATTAAAAATGCAGTTCAGGCTCTTGAAGACAGAGAAAATAAGATCATTGAGTTGTTGGCCTATCAGGATGAAAAAAACAATACATTATTCAAACTCAAAGACAACGGTCCCGGAATAGAAGAAGAAGCACAAACTAAAATATTTATCCCATTTTTTACTACCAAAAAATCCGGATCCGGGATAGGTCTCAGCCTTTCAAGACAAATCATGCGGCAGCACAATGCATCTATTTCCGTAAAATCAAAAGTAGATGAAGGAACAGAGTTTATCCTTCGTTTTTAATCCTTCCAAACTTTGATTAGTTTAGTAGCCGACAATTAAAAACTCTTAAAATGGACAAACAAATAGGTTTGAAAGTAACAGAAATCCTTGTGAATAAATTAGGTTTATTAGAGACTGAAATTACAGAAGATGCAAATTTTACAAAAGATCTTGGTATAGATTCTTTGGATTATGCAGAATTAACCATGGAATTCGAGCAAGCTTTTGATATTAGAATCCCGGATAGTGATGCGGAACACTTAATGACTATGAGCCAGGCCGTTGATTATATCAAGGGAAAACTCGAAGAAAAAAATATAAAATCAGCATAACAATCAACTTCTATTCCTTACCTATTATAGATATTTCCCCGGAAACACGTTTACTTTCAAGCAATCAAATCTTTATCTTTTGTATTCAAATAATCCAAACTGTCTTAAATATTGAGTTTCTATGAAGTTTGTATTTTTAGTGCAGGGAGAAGGCAGGGGTCATATGACACAGGCAATTGCACTATCAAAAATACTTACGAAAAATGGTCACGAAGTCGCACATACTTTTATTGGCAAAAGTAAAAGAAGAATAATTCCCAACTATTTTTTTACACAAATACAATCAGAAGTTGAAACAATCCTCTCGCCAAATTTTATACTTGACAAACATAACAAATCACTCAACCTTGCAAAATCCATTTTTTATAATTCAAGATTTCTGGGAAAGTATAAAAAAAGCCTGGCTAAAATTCATCAAATAGTCAAAGACACTAATCCTGACGCGATCATCAATTTTTATGATTTCTTAGGTGGTTTTTATTTCAAGTTTTACAATCCGAAAAATATAAAGCATATCTGTATAGGCCGTCAGTTTTTAACCAACCATCCGAATTTTCCATTTGAGCCTGGAAGGAATATTGAAAAAAATCTTTTCCTGATGAATAATAAAATCACATCTCAAAACTGTGACAAATACCTGGCCCTTTCTTTCAGACCATACGATCCAGAAAGAATAAATAAAACCGTGGTGGTACCCCCATTATTAAAAGAAGAAATAAAAAATGGCAATATTGTCACTGAAGATTTTATTCTGGGCTATTTGGTCAATGACGGTTATGCAGAGGATATCATATTGTGGCATGCAAACAATAAACAATTGGAAATTCATTGTTTTTGGGACAGGTTAAATATGCCTGAAACATATATGCCACATGAAAATTTAAGCTTTCACCTGATAAATAATGATTTATTCACCGACTATATGAGGCGTTGTAGAGGATACATTTCAACTGCCGGATTTGAATCGATTTGTGAGGCTATGTATCTAAAAAAACCTGCGCTGATGGTTCCTGTTGAAGGTCAATACGAGCAAGCTTGCAATGCTATCGATGGTGAGATTTCCGGTGCCGGTGTGAAGTCCACATCATTTGATGTTTCGTTGCTCATGGATTTTTTACCTAATTATCACCCGGATAGTGACTTCCAAAACTGGGTGGGAAAAGCAGAATCAATTTTCCTGGATGAATTAACCAATTTTTAACAATCCACCAACTGGTAACTTATTTTCTGCTAAATTTGCAATCATTGAATCTGTTCAGATTAATCTATGGCATTCATTAGTAAGAAAAAGTTAGTTTATACCATCAAAGATCCTCTAAGGGAATACCTTGTAAATCAAGGCAGAGAGGTAAAACTGCCAATAACATACGATGAATTGCACAGATTTGATAATTCTATTCCATTCATAGATATTCGTGGCAAAGACACATTGTGGGAGACAGTATTGCATTCTCACACCGAGATGACGCATGTCCATGAAGCTTTGAAAAAAATCTATGCCTTACTAAAATCTTCAGGAGATGTTTCAGTTATTGAACACCTTTATATTGATAGAATAGATCTTTGCACCTATGGAAATACAAAGCCTTTCAGGATCAGAATCGTCAATAAAATCAATGACCTTTTCGATTATTTCTATATAAAAACTGCCGATGCATCCAGGGTTTACGGTTTAGAAATTGAGCACCTTATTTCGCCCAATAAAATAAATTATATTGTCAGCGGAAAAACCCTGGTGGAAGAACATATTCAGGGCATACCTGGTGACGAGTTTATCAGAAAAAACCTTAAAGACCCGCATCTCAATATCATGAGACTTTCTAAAGAATTCATAAAATTCAATGAAAGATGCCTGGTCAGTTTATTGGGAGATATGCACTCAAGTAATTTTGTCGTTGAGATTATCCCCGACTTCGATGAAATTCACTACAGGATCAGGGCCATTGATTTTGACCAGCAAGCCTATGAATCCAGAACTGCGATCTACATGCCTCAGTATTTCAAGCAGAACAATCCGATTATAAAACTCGGCATGAAAAATCTTCCCCTCGAATTGGAGATGCAATACCAGAAAGAAGAAAGATCCCTGATTGCCAACAGACTTAAATCCAAAATTTCCGGCCCTTCCATAAGGAGCCTCGTAAAAGCCATGATGAAGGATCGGATAGCCCCTAAGAAAAATGTAATATCTTTAAGAGAGGATCTTTCGAGACTTTATAATGATAAGGAATTTTTAGCTTGCCAGAATATGGGCGAAATACTTTACACAAATCTTAAATTCGTTTTTAAATATCCAATAAGACATAAGTATTCATTTATTAATTTATAATCATCATGTTCACAGGAATAGTTGAAGCCACGGGTACCATTGAAAAAATTGATGTTGAGGGCACCAACAAAACCTTTACCATAGAAGCAGATTTTGCTTCAGAGATGTCCGTAAACGAAAGTCTTTCACATAATGGTGTTTGTCTCACTATCGTAAATGTAGAAGGCAATGCATACCAGGTAACTGCCGTTCAGGAAACGCTTATTAAATCTAATCTTGGCAAACTTGCCGTCGGTGATATTGTGAACCTCGAAAGAGCCATGGCTTCAGGATACAGATTTGATGGTCATATCGTTCAGGGCCATGTCGATCAAACCGGCATTTGTACATATCGGGAAGAAGTTGACGGAAGCTGGCTATTTGATTTTGAATATGACTATAGTGAAACAGGCAACTTTTTAGTAGAAAAAGGATCGGTTTGTATCGATGGAGTCAGCTTAACTGTTTTCAGTGTAAAAGATGGAAGTTTTCGTGTAACCATCATTCCACATACCATGAACGTTACCAATTTTCGGGACTATAAAGTAGGCACAATAGTGAACCTCGAATTTGATGTAATAGGAAAGTATATAAAAAGATTATTTGATCTTGGGTATAGAGACGCAATCGTCAATAAATAGATAAAAATGATCTTATTTAGAATCATTATAAAAAGCTTCTGAAAGCACATTTAAGGAACCTTTTCTATTGATTAAGTGACTCTTATCACCCTTGGGGAATGGGCTACGGAGAATATAAATTTAAACATGATTTAAATCACTTTTAAAGTAAAATCGGATTGTTAATTTTGATGAATTTTTAAGAATTAATTATAGGTCAAATTTATTTTGACGCTAGTATATTATAACATTTCAATATCATGAAGGAAAAAAAATATCTTACAATAGATGGCAATGAAGCGGCTGCATATGTTGCTTACAGAGTGAACGAAGTTTGCGCCATTTATCCAATCACCCCTTCCTCAAACATGGGGGAATGGGCAGACGAATGGGCTGCTAAAGGCATTAAAAATATTTGGGGAAATATACCGACTGTTGCAGAAATGCAAAGTGAGGGTGGTGCTGCCGGAGCGGTCCACGGTTCTTTACAGGCCGGTGCATTAACTACTACTTTTACTGCATCCCAGGGTCTTTTACTCAAAATACCAAACATGTTCAAAATAGCGGGAGAATTAACCTCTACCGTTTTTAATATTTCCGCAAGATCACTCGCGACGCATGCACTCTCTATCTTTGGAGATCATTCTGATGTGATGGCGGCAAGAACAACCGGATTTGGCATGCTCGCATCAGCATCAGTTCAGGAAGTTATGGACTTCAGCTTAATTGCCCAGGCCTCAACATTGGAATCACGCATTCCTTTTATTCACTTTTTTGATGGATTCAGAACCTCTCATGAAGTTGCCAAAATTGAAGTAATTGATGAAGAAGTGATGAAAACAATGATCAGTGATGATTTGGTAAGAGCTCATCGAAGAAGATCACTTTCTCCTGACAGACCAGTCATAAGAGGAACCGCTCAGAATCCGGATGTATTCTTCCAGAACAGGGAGACAATGAATCATTTCTACGATCAGTGTCCTGAAATTGTTCAGAAAAAAATGGACCAGTTTGCCGAGTTAACCGGAAGACAATATAAACTGTATGAATATTACGGAGCGGAAGACGCAGAAAAGGTTGTCATAATAATGGCTTCTGCAGCTCAGACGGTTAAAGAAACCGTTGACTACCTCAATGCAAAAGGAGAAAAAGTTGGCGTTTTGATGGTGAGACTCTACAGACCATTTTCAATTAATAGTTTCATGGAAGCTATTCCTGCTTCAGTGAAATCTCTTATCGTTTTAGACAGAACTAAAGAACCTGGCGCTACTGGAGATCCTATGTACCTCGATGTTGTGAATGCCATCAATGAAGGCATGGACCTCGGATTCGGATCAATTGTGGAAAAACCACAAATATTAGCTGGTCGATATGGCCTATCATCAAAAGAGTTTACACCGGCTATGGTTAAGGCGGTCTATGACAATTCCGGAGACGGAGCTAAAAATCATTTTGTAGTTGGTATAGTTGATGATGTTAACAACACGAGTATTGATGTCGATGCTAACTTTAGTATTGAATCTGAAAAAGTGGTCAGAGCGATGTTTTACGGATTGGGATCGGACGGTACTGTTGGTGCCAATAAAAACTCAATTAAAATCATTGGAGAAAATACTGATAATTATGCCCAGGGCTATTTTGTTTATGATTCCAAGAAATCGGGCTCAATCACAACATCTCACCTTAGATTTGGACCTGATCCTATCGAATCTCCTTATCTGATCACGAAGTCAAATTTTATTGCATGTCATCAGCCTGTATTCCTTGATACAACAGATATGCTTAGATACCTTGACAAAGGAGGAACGTTCTTAGTCAACACTCCATATAGCAAAGATGAGATCTGGGATAAATTTCCAAAAGAAATTCAATCTGCAATGATTGAAAAAGAAGCAAAGTTTTTCATCATCGATGCTCAGGAGGTTGCAGAAAAAAGCGGCATGGGCAGACGTATCAATACTGTGATGCAAGTTTGCTTCTTTGCTATTTCAGGCGTATTGCCAAAAGATAAGGCCATCGACGCCATCAAAGATTCCATTAAGAAAACTTATGGTAAAAAAGGTGAGGTTATCGTTCAGATGAATCTTAAAGCGGTTGATAATACGCTGGAGAACTTGTATGAAATTGAAGTTCCTTCTCAAGTAAGCAGTGAAACTTCACTGAAAGCACCTGTTCCCACAGGATCTCCTGATTTTGTAGAAAAAGTGCTTGGTGAAATTATTGCTGGCAGAGGAGATGATCTTCCTGTGAGCGCTTTCCCTATTGATGGTACTTTCCCGACTGGAACAGCTAAATATGAGAAACGAAATATTGCACTTTCAATTCCAACCTGGGATGCGGATACCTGTACTCAATGTGGTAAATGCGCAATGGTTTGTCCTCACGCAACAATCCGGATAAAAGCATACGAACCGGATATATTGGCTGATGCTCCGGAGACATTCAAATCTATTGATGTCAGAAATAAAGAATATGCTGCCGAAGGATTAAAATATACTATTCAGGTTGCTGCCGAAGATTGTACTGGTTGCGGAGTTTGTGTGGAAGTTTGCCCTGCAAAACAAAAATCTGATAAGAGTAAAAAGGCTCTTGTCATGGAACCTCAACTTCCTTTGAGAAATGCAGAAGCTAAAAACTGGGACTTCTTCCTTAGTATCCCTGAAATGGACAGAAGTAAGATTCCATTAAATTCAATCAGAACTCAACAGCTTCAGGAACCACTATTCGAATTCTCGGGAGCATGTTTGGGTTGTGGAGAAACACCTTACATTAAGATGGTCACCCAGCTATTTGGTGATAGAATGTTAATCGCCAACGCAACAGGTTGTTCATCGATTTATGGCGCAAACCTGCCAACAACACCTTATACTACTAATAAGGACGGTCGGGGCCCGGCATGGTCAAATTCACTTTTCGAAGATAATGCTGAATTCGGATTGGGTTACAGGCTCGCAGTTGATAAGCAAACAGAAAATGCAAAACAATTGGTCAAAGAATTGTCAGCTGAAATTGGCGACCAACTTGTCGGGGAGCTTTTAAATGCAGATCAGTCTGATGAAGCTGGAATATTTGAGCAAAGGGAAAGAATTGAAGTGTTGAAATCGAAACTGGAAACACTGGATACTCCTGAGTCAAAGAGATTGATACAAGAGGCTGATTATCTCGCTAAGAAAAGTGTTTGGATATTCGGCGGTGATGGCTGGGCATATGATATCGGCTACGGCGGACTCGACCATGTATTGGCGTCTGGCAAGAATGTGAATGTCCTTGTAATGGATACAGAGGTATATTCCAATACAGGAGGTCAGACTTCTAAAGCCACACCAATCGGAGCAGTTGCCAAGTTCTCAGCAAGCGGTAAACCTATCAAAAAGAAAGATCTTGGTATGATCGCCATGGCTTATGAATCTGTATATGTTGCTGTTGTTGCATTCGGTTCAAAGGATGAGCAAACACTTAAGGCAATTTTGGAAGCGGAAGCATTTGACGGACCGTCAATCATCATCGCATACTCACACTGTATCGCACATGGTATTGACATGTCAAATCCATTGAAAAACCAGAAAGCTGCCGTTGATTCAGGACAATGGATCCTTTACAGGTACAATCCTGATAAAATCAAATTGGGAGAAAATCCATTGACGTTGGATTCTAAACCTAGACGTGTACGTGTTGAAGAGTATATGAATATGGAAAACAGGTTTAAAATGCTCATGAAGAGCAAACCGGCGCTCGCAAGACAATATATAGATCAGGCTCAAAAAGATGCCGATTCGAGATTTAAACATTTCCAATACCTTGCTGCAAGGGAAGGTGAAAAGATAGAGGAATAATAGAATTTAACTAAGAAAGTAATAAAATGGATTTATCAACAAAATATTTAGGCATGACGCTAAAATCTCCATTGGTTGCGTCAGCCTCACCACTCTCAGAGGATGTAAGTAATATTAAGAAACTTGAAAGCGCCGGTGTCGGTGCAGTTGTTTTGCATTCTCTTTTTGAAGAACAGCTAAGGCTGGAACAGGAAGAATACAATTTTCATACAACTCAGGGCACTGATTCATTTGCAGAGTCACTGTCATATTTCCCTGAGGTTGAAGATTATAAACTCGGGCCGGAATTATACCTTGAACATATTAAAAAAGCCAAAGAAGCAGTGAAAATTCCAATCATTGCTAGCCTGAATGGGAGTTCACTTGGCGGCTGGACAGAATATGCAAAAGAAATGGAGTCTGCGGGAGCTGATGCTATTGAATTAAATGTCTATCATATTCCCACTGATTCAAATCAAACCGGCACTGAAGTTGAGCAGCAATATGTTGATATATTAAAGGCTGTTAAAGGCGTAGTTAAAATTCCTGTTGCTTTGAAATTAAGCCCGTTTTTCTCAAACTTCTCCAATATGGCCAGGCAGTTTGATGAAGCAGGTGCAGATTCATTAGTACTATTTAACAGGTTTTATCAACCGGATATTGATCTGGATGAATATGAAGTAACACCGAATTTATTGCTAAGTCAATCAAGTGCGATGAGGCTTCCAATGCGATGGATCGCGATACTAAAAGACCAAATAAAAGCTGACCTTGCCGCAACGAGTGGTATTCACACAGGGACTGATGTGATAAAGATGCTTTTAGTGGGTGCTAGTGTAACAATGCTTTGTTCTTCATTATTAAAACATGGAATCAACCATGTAAAAAACATTGAGGATCACATGAAGCAGTGGATGAAAGAAAATGACTATAACTCTATCAGTGAGTTACAGGGAAGTATGAGTCAGAAAAAGACTGCCGATCCCAGTTCATTTGAAAGAGCTCAGTATATGAAAGCTTTAACTAAATATCAATTGTAATAACTAAACGGAACTCCTAAAATAAATATAAAAAGGTGTTCCTTATTTAAATGCCTTAGATGGATTTAATGAATAGGTTCTGCGAGGCGAATAATTCATCTTTTATTTTATAGTTTATGGAAAAAGAAATCGTTTACCTGGATGAGATCACGGTTAGATTTGCCGGAGATTCGGGTGATGGAATGCAACTAGCAGGAAAACAATTTTCAAATGCCTCTGCAAGTTCCGGGGTGGATGTAAATACATTTCCTGATTTCCCTTCAGAAATTAGAGCGCCTGAAGGTACACTTTATGGCGTGAGCGCATTTCAGATTAAATTGGGTTCAAATTCAGTAAATACCCATGGTGACATGATAGATGTATTGGTTGCTATGAATGCATCTTCACTCAAAGTAAATATTGGTAATCTGAAAGCTGGTGGAATGATAATTGCCAGTACCAAAGGTTTTGATGCAAGAAACCTAAAATTGGCCAAATATGATTCCAATCCATTAGAAGATGGCTCTTTATCGAAATTTAATTTAATCCCTTTGGATATTGAATCCATCGTTAAGGAAGAACTTAAAGGATCGGGAATACATCCTAAAATAGTTAGAAAATCGAAAAACTTTTTTGCTCTTGGATTGACCTATTGGCTTTTTAACAGGCCAATGGAGCCGACTGTGAAGTGGTTGAATACAAAATTCAAAAGTAAGGCAGACGTACTTGAAGCCAATATTCGTGTATTGACTGCAGGATGGAACTACGCGTTAAAAAATGATGCATTTAAAAATCAATATAACTTTCAGCCTGCATCGTTCGAAAAAGGCACTTACAGAAATATATCCGGAAATCATGCTGTAGCGCTGGGTTTAGTGGTTGCCTCTAAAAAAGCGAACATCCCATTATTTTTAGGCACTTACCCCATTACACCTGCTACTGACATTCTACAGTATATATCAGGGTACAAAAAATATGGAATCCGGCATTTACAGGCGGAGGATGAGATTGCGGGAATCACCAGTGCCATTGGGGCATCATATGGAGGTTCTCTTGCAGCAACAACTACGTCAGGACCAGGATTATCTTTGAAAATTGAAGCCCTCGGCCTTGCGGTTATTACTGAATTGCCTCTTGTAATCATTAATGTTCAACGAGGAGGCCCAAGTACAGGATTGCCTACCAAGCCTGAACAATCGGATCTATACCAGGCGATGTACGGAAGGCATGGAGAAGCGCCGCTTCCTGTAATTGCAGCTGCAAGTGCGGCAGATTGTTTTGATATGACTATTGAAGCATCGCGACTCGCTTTGAAATATATGACTCCCGTGATACTTCTTACAGATGGATACATTGCCCAGGGTACAGAACCCTGGAAAATTCCAACAATGGATGAATTACCAGATTTAGCTCCTAAATTCTGCGATGATCCGAAAAATTTCGCACCATATAAGCGCGACCCAAAAACATTGGCAAGAATGTGGGCTGTGCCGGGAATGCAGGGAATGGAACACCGAATTGGAGGTCTGGAAAAACAAGATATAACCGGAGTTGTAAACCAGGATCCGGACAACCATCAGAAGATGGTAGAATTGCGCCAGGAAAAAATCGACAGAATAACTAATGATATTCCAAAACTTGAGGTGATGGGCAATCCGGAAGCTGAACTGTTGGTGATTGGCTGGGGAAGTTCATATGGAGCTATAAAATCTGCAGTGGATGAAAAGCTAAAAGAAGGAACTAAAGTTGCTTTTGTTCATCTGAAACATATGAATCCTTTTCCTTCAAACCTCGGTGAAATTGTTGAGAAATACGATACCATTTTGGTGCCAGAAATGAATATGGGACAGCTAAAAAACATTCTGCAAGCGAGATTCATAAAGCCAATGATTGGCTTGAACAAAGTGCAGGGTCAACCATTTAAAACTTCTGATATAAAATTTAAAATTGACGAAATATTGTCGCAAAAGGAGGTAGTACAATGAAAAATTTATTAGACGAAGCAATATCAAGACCACATATTGGTACATTAGAATATCAGCCTAAGGATTTTAAACCAGATGTTGACGTAAGATGGTGCGCAGGTTGTGGAGGATTTTCAATCCTTTCTCCTGTACAACGGATGATGCCTGATTTGGGGATTCCAAAGGAAAAAATAGCTTTTATTTCGGGTATTGGTTGTTCTGGTCGCTTTCCATATTACATGGATGTATATGGATTTCATGGAATTCATGGGCGTGCCATTGCCATTGCCTCCGGCTTGAAAATTTCCAGACCAGATTTGTCTGTTTGGGTAGCTACAGGCGATGGAGATAATATGAGTATTGGAGGAAATCATTTCATTCACGGTTGCCGCCGGAATGTGGACCTCAATGTAATCATGTTTAACAACGAAGTATATAGTCTGACCAAAGGTCAGTACTCCCCTACTTCGCACAAAGGACAAATTACCAAATCTTCACCTTTAGGAGCGCTTGATGAACCTTTTAATCCTGCAGCCCTGGCATTGGGAAGCGGTGCAACGTTTGTCGCCAGAGGTTTTGACAAGGACAGAGCTCATTTACAACATCTGTTTAAAAGAGCGGCAGAACATAAAGGATTTGCATTTGTTGAGGTTTATGTAAACTGCAATATTTTTAATGATGGCGCATTTGATTCCTTTGCAAAGAAAGATGTAAGAGAAGATAAAACTGTGATGCTGGAGCACGGAAAGCCCTTGATCTTTGGTAAAGAAAAAGATAAAGGAGTGAAACTGGATGGTTTTAAACCTACGGTTGTCTCGTTGACCGATGGCAGTCATTCTGTAGCTGATTTGCTGGTTCATGATGAAAAAGACAGCACGCTGGCATTTATCCTTGGCAATATGACTTATAATCCGGAAGTGCCGCGACCATTGGGCATTTTCCAAAGTCTCGAAAGGCCCTCTTACGATGACAGTGTACAATTTCAAATCGATCACGAAATTGAAACGAAAGGCGCAGGAAGTATATCGGAATTGCTGAAAGGAAAAGAATCCTGGGAAGTGAAATAAATAGTATTTAAAAATAAATTTAAAGCCATGGCATTTATTTGTCATGGCTTTTTTTGTATTATAAACTCACTAAAAGATCTGGAAATTTTAAAAAAAATCAAACTAACTTCAACTAAAAAAGCTAAATTAAAACCATGAACCAAAAAATAAACCTAACTATAAATTCTACTATTTTGTATTTAATGGCATTTCTAATTACTACGATAATCCATGAATTATCGCATGCTTTCATAGGAATGCTCAATCATAGCGATCCCGTTTTACATCATAATTATGTGGAATATCTATCAATGGATCACATATCAACCAATCAAAAAATATTGATCGCTCTCGCAGGTCCTATAGCGAGTCTTATACAGGGAATAATAACGGGAATAGCATTTTTGAAATCTAAAAAACAAGGCTTGTTACCTCTCTTTTTGCTTTGGTTATCCGTTCTGGGATTTAATAACTTCTTCGGATACCTGATGACTGGTCCTATTTTTCAAAAGGGTGATATAGGAAAAGCTTTTCTGCTCATGAATGCTCCTTTGACAGTGCAAATAATAGTTGCACTAATAGGCGCTGGCATCCTGACTTTCATTGCCTATAGGCTAACAATTCCCTTTTTACAGTTTAGTTTTAAAAAGAATTGGGTAACTGACGGGCAAGCAAGGAAGAGCTTTTCATTTAGCATCATCATATTACCATGGATCATAGGATCTACCATTAGTACTCTTTTGTACTTGCCGGTGATTGCTATAATAAGTATTATTTATCCTATAATGAGCGGAATGATTTTTATTTTCCCATGGCAAAATTCAGTTAGAATAGAAAATGTAGAAATATCAATTGATGAAAAGATTGGTGCAATATCATACGTATCAGTATTGTTGCTAATTGTATTAATTGCCGGATTTAGGTTGATACTTGCTCCGGGCATACAATTTTAAATAATTCAAAAAAGAAAATAAAAACTATGGCGAGGATAAATGTGATACAATACCAAGATGCATCCGGAAGGCTTAAAGATATTTATGATGAACTGATTGCCAAAAGAGGTAAGCTTGCCGAAGTACACACCATTCAAAGCTTACGACCGGAAAGCATCGTAAAACACATCGATCTTTATCTGGAAATAATGTTCACAAAATCTGACCTAAGTCGTGCAGAGCGGGAAATGATCGCTGTTATAGTTTCGGTATGCAATCAATGTGAATATTGCCAGATACACCATGGTGAGGCGTTAAACCACTATTGGAAAAATGAAGATAAATTAGCTTTGCTTCGAAAAAATTATCGAAAGGCAGGATTAAATGATAGAGCGCTAAAGTTGTGTGAATATGCAGAATCACTTACTTCGAGTCCAGAACTATCGAAGAAAATCGACTATACTGAATCACTGAGGAAAGCAGGGCTGAGTGACAATGCCATTTTGGATGCGACACTTGTAATATCGTATTTTAATTTTGTGAACCGAATTGTGTTAGGCCTGAATGTAGATCTTGAAAAGGATTTGGGGAAAGGATATAAATATTGATAAAGTAAAATCATTTAGGATTGGGATGACTTAAGTCAAATTAAGCATTAAAACCGGGATTGTTAAGCCTCTCATCATATGAAAATATTGACCAAAAAAGCAACTATGAACAAATTAAAAGACCCATGGAATAGTGGTGACCCGTACGAATATTATATGGGAAGATGGAGCAAATTAATGGCTCCTGAATTCCTCAAATGGCTGAATCTGCCATCTTCCTTAAGCTGGCTGGATATTGGTTGCGGGACTGGCGCATTAAGTGAAGCTATTTTCAAATTTAATACTCCCTCGCATTTAACCAGTATCGACCCTTCCGAAGGTTTTTTAAATAAAGCAGATAGCAGGCTTCAATACAAAGGAGATTTTCGTATAGGAAATGCCACGAAAATACCGCTGCAAAATAACTCTGTTGAAGTTGTTGTGTCCGGATTGGCTTTGAATTTTTTCGAGGATTTAGATGGCGCCCTTTCTGAAATGAAAAGGGTATCAAAAACCAATGGCGTAATCGCTGCATACGTCTGGGATTACTCAGGTAGAATTGATTTGATCAGATATTTTTGGGATGCGGCAGTTAACCTGTATCCAGACTCCAAAAATCTTGATGAAGGCATCCGTTTTCCGATCTGCAACAAAGACAAATTGAAAAACTCCTTTATTAACGCAGGGCTATCTGAAGTACAAGTCACGAACCTGGATATTATCACCTGCTTTAAAAATTTTGAAGACTATTGTCATCCGTTTTTAGGTCGCCAGGGACCTGCTCCGGGCTATTTAGCTTCGCTCTCAAGAAACCATCAAGAGAAATTGAGAAATGAAATATATAAAAAATTACCGTTTGAGCGAGACGGTTCAATTAAACTATTGGGACGGGCCATTGCTGTAAAAGGAAAAATAAAATGATAAGAACTGCCACTATACAAGACGCCAAGGAAATTTGTGAAATTTACAATTACTATATTTTAAACTCCATCGTGACTTTCGAGGAAGAAATTGTTGCGGTTTCTGAAATGAACAACAGAATCGAACAAATCACTGCAAAACTACCCTGGATTGTATATGAAGAAAGCGGAGAATTGTTGGGATATGCTTATGCAAGCGAATGGAAATCAAGGTGTGCCTATAAACATTCCGTAGAAAGTACGGTCTATCTAAAGCCAGGAGCCATGGGGAAAGGCATTGGCAGCAAATTGTACGATGAGTTGATCAATAGGTTAAAAAAAATAAAAGTCCATGCAGTGATCGGTGGTATTGCTCTGCCGAATGAATCCAGTATTGCATTGCACGAAAAATTTGGTTTCAAAAAGATTGGGCAATTCAAAGAAGTGGGCTTTAAGTTTGAAAAATGGATTGATGTTGGTTACTGGGAATTGATTTTTTAAAAAATTATATAAAACTCAATTAATATGGCAGGTTATTCAATGACCCCCTTGGTGAAGAAGCTTGGGATAAAACCCGGATTCAATATTTTACTTATCAATACACCGGAAAATTATGCTGAACTCATTGACCAATGGCCGGAAAATTTAAAAATTGTTAAATTTGAACATGCTAAAAATGTGGACTTTATCCATTTCTTCACTATAGAAAAAAAATCGCTGTCTATTGAATTCCCATTATTAAAGGAGAAATTGAAAAAAGAAGGATTGCTTTGGATCTCCTGGCCAAAAGGAAAATCCAAACTCTCCAAAGATCTCAATGAAAACGATATCAGACAAATTGGCACCGGGAATGGTTTAGTGGATGTAAAAGTCTGTGCTGTGGATGAGGATTGGTCAGGCCTGAAATTTATGTTTAGGAAAAAAGACAGATAGTAGTGGGATGATATAACTTTAACCCTTTACCCTTTAGCTTTGAGCTATATTCTCGCCTGGAAATTATACAGGTCAAAATACCTGCCATGTTGTTCTATTAATGATTCGTGACTACCACGCTCTACAATTTTACCTTTTTCAATAACTAATATTTGGTCAGCTTTACGAATTGTACTCAGCCTGTGAGCGATAACAAAAGTCGTGCGACCATGCATTAACCGGGCTAAACTTTCCTGAATAAATGCTTCACTTTCCGCATCGAGATTTGAAGTAGCTTCATCCAATATTAATGTTTTCGGATTTGCCAGAATTGCCCTTGCAATCGCTATCCGCTGCCTTTGTCCCCCCGACAATTTCACGCCTCTTTCGCCAATTAACGTATCCAACCCCTCATCAAACCTATCTGTGAATTCCAGTACATGAGCGGATTTAGCTGCATCGAGCAATTCATTTTCAGTAGCATCAGGCCTGGGGAAAAGTATATTTTCCCTAATGGTACCCTCAAATAGAAAATCATCCTGCAATACAACGCCTAAAAATGAGCGATAGCTGCTGAGGGATATATTACCTAATTCTTTACCATCTATTGTGATGCTGCCGCTATTTGGGTTTAAAAAGGAGGCAACCAGGCCAGCTATCGTGGTTTTCCCGGAACCGGAGCTCCCCACCAATGCAGTTACAGATCCGGGGTTTGCCTTGAAACTGATATTGTGTAAGACTTCATTTCCTTTTTCATATGAAAATGATACATCCTTGAATTCAATCTTTCCCCAAATCTCGCCGATATCTTCTGTGCGATTAGGATCCTCATCTTCTCTTTCTAAATCCAATATTTCCTGCATTCTGTCAAGTCCTGCAAAGGCTTCAGTTATTTGGCTGCCAATATTGCTCATCTGAACAATCGGAGCAATTAAAAAACCAAGAAAAAAGATGAATTGAACAAAGTCCCCAATGGTAATCTCCTCTTTAATGATCATATTTCCTCCAACACCCATAATCAATACGGTTGCCAAACCCAGCAATAGGGTAGCCGCACTTGTGACTAGGCTCGTTGAAGTCAATGATTTTTTCACATTCCTGAAAAGCCTGTCAACACCATGTCTAAAAGTATTGATCTCCTGGGCTTCGGCATTAAACCCTTTTATTACTCTGATACCATTCAGTGACTCGGTTAATCTACCTGTAACATCAGCATTTATTTCACCACGTTTTCGGAATATTGGTCGGATATAACCAAATGCTTTTAGTGATACGACTCCAAAAATCAACAATGGACCAAGAATATATAAAGTCATTGTTGGGCTTATATTAATGAGCAGAACTAGTGCAATAATAGATGTAAGCGCGCCTCCAAAAAGTTGAACCAAACCGGTTCCGACAAGGTTTCTCACTCCTTCAACATCGGTCATAATCCTGGATACCAGCACACCTGATTTAGTGTTGTCAAAAAAACTTATTGGCAACATGATGATCTGTTTTTGAATTTTTGATCTCAATAATGATATCAGACGTTGTGCCTCTACACTCAGTAATTTTGTGAGAAAGAACGATGATATTGATTGTACAACAACAGATGCCGCTACAGCCATCAACAACCACTTAAACAAGTCGTAATTCGATTCGCCTATTACCTCATCAATTAGATATTTGCTGGATCCCGGAAGTACAAGGCCTGATAGCCGGTTGAAAACAATTAAGACCAGCCCCAACATCAATAACCATTTTCTTGGCAGTAGAATTTCTCTGATGACGTATTTAAGATGGTTTTTGGATTTCTTTTTGCTTGTGGGTTTTGGATTTATTTCAGTCATATGGTGTTAGAAAAAGGCAATGATAAAGCTAACGAGCTAAATAAAGAATTGTTTAATAAAAAAGAGGAATACATACACAGGGCTTCTATACATAGCACACAATTAGATTATTAAACAAATGAAAAAGATTTAGTGAGATCCCCTCCACTTAAATTTGATCTCTTCTTGTTATTGTACAGCATAATTCTCTAATATCTAAATAATTATTACCATTCTCATTATGTGTTAAATAAAATAATCTGGCTCTATCAATTCATTAATTATCAAGAGCAGGTATAATATATCTTTTAAGAATTTTAAATGACGCTGGTTCTTTTATGTAATTGCCACCGGTAAAAACAACTACTGTGTTTAAT
>JAJRQT010000069.1 GCA_024280115.1 Bacteroidota bacterium
CGGCTTCTTTGGCAGCCATCATAAAGTTGTGCAGCATTACAGGCCTTTTGTCCGGCCATTCACCGTTTAATGCTTTTTGTATTCTTTCAAATCCGTTCATTATGGTATGGAGTTATTATTCAAAAGTTTTTATATCCTTAGTGTTATTTCGGTTTTCTCAAACAGGTCTACTTTTCATTCAATATCAAAATCATAGATTCATTTTGCCATAGGAGAGTGAAATATAGATTTATATTATCCCATCATCTTTTCAGGAGATTGCCTGGAATCGAAAAAATCTGTGATGTAAATAGTTTTTCTTTCAATCTTATAGATGATCTTAAAATGACCTTCAATTATTCGTCGATGATCTTCTTGGAGGTGATGTAAATATTTTTCACGTTGACCTTTGTTGGGGTTTAGGGCAAGACTGTCTGCCCGATCAAAAAGCTTGTCCTTTAAAAGAGCTGCTTTTTCTAGTGTCAGTTCTTGTTCTTTGATTAAAAAATTTAGTGACTCTTCAAGACTGTCAATGCATTGATCAGTATAAATTACATTCATATACCAATGCGCTCTTTGAGTTTCGCCTCAGCTTCTTTTCTGCTAAACACCTTTCCTTCCCTTATATTTTCGTTAGATTTCAATGCCCTCGAAGTGAGTTTTTCCTTTAATATAGGGTCTAATTTCTGCTGTTCATTTTTTAATGTGGATTCCAGTTTATCTATAATTCTTTCGCTATTAACTTCCAGTATCTCTTGTATGAAATTTAGTTTTCTAGTTTGTATATCCATCAGCCTTTTATTAGTACCAGTAAAAATAACGATTTCATTTCATTATTGGTTTATACTAAGTGGATTCTTCATTGGCACGAATTAGACTCTTACCCAGGCCTGCATTTTATGACTTTCAATGATCCGTTCACACAAGATGAGTTCGCGCAAACCATCTTTAAATGTGGGGTAAACCGGATTTGATGCATCACCTTTGGCGATGGCAGCATACACCTCTTTAAACAATTGTTTGGAAGTATCCGGAAAGCCTTCATTGTGTCCTCCGGGAAATGATATCAGGCTTCTGGATTTTTCATCAAAAAGTGAAGGGTCTCTCATCAAAGCCCCATTGTAATCATCTCTCTTCCCAATCCACAAATCATTGGGCTGTTCTGAGTTCCATGAAAAAGTCTGTCTGGCTCCGGCAATCTCCAGACTCAGACGATTCTTACGACCCGCAGCAACCTGACTCACCGTTACCACCCCGCGATTCCCGTTATTGAATCTCAGGAGTACATTTGCATGGTCCTCAGTTTTAATCGGTACATCTTCATAGTCTTCTGGCTTCAGCATTTTACCGGAATAAGTCTCTATGGGTTTTAAAGGCTTTTTCCTGATTTTATGAATCGTATTAAAATCAGCCATTACTTCTACAATCTCCAGGCCGGTGATATATTCGAGCAGATCAATGAGATGAGAACCAACATCTGCAATAGCCCGCGATGTTCCTGATTGTTCTGGTTCCAGTCGCCAATTATAATCGGTATTGTAAAACAACCAATCCTGCAGGTACGAACCAATTACCGAATAAACCTCTCCCAATTCACCCATTTCCCGCATCACCTTCATTTGCCTGACCAAAGGGTAGTACCTGATATTGAAATGGACTGCATTTATAAGTTGCTTTTCTCCGGCAAGGGCAACCAATTCTTCTGCTTCTTCAACGGTCGTAGCCAACGGTTTTTCACAAATCACATGTTTACCGGCTTCCAGCGCTTTTTTAGCCATTGTAAAGTGCAGGTTATTAGGCGTGCAGATATGGACGGCATCAATATCTTCGTTCAGCAGTTTATCAAAGTCTGAGGTGTATCTTTCAATTCCCAGATCGATAGCTTTGGCTTTGGCCGTATCTTCATCAATATCACTAATGGCCACAACTTCTATATTGGGAAGCCTTCTCAACGCTTCTATATGTGCAGGGCCAATAAAACCTAAACCTGCGACTGCTACTTTGATTTTTTTCATGGTATTTATGCGATTTTGATATTTGACTTAATACTTATAAATAACGGGTGAATTGGTATTATAAAAGAAGAATGCCCATTTATCTGCCTGTTCGTCAATGATCTTTGAAGTCGGTTTTCCTGCTCCATGACCTGCCCGCTTATCAATTCGGATCAGTACTGGGTTATCTCCACGGTCTGCCTCCTGGAGCCTGGCCGCAAATTTGAATGAATGTGCTGGTACAACGCGATCGTCGTGGTCGGCGGTGGTAATCATCGTTGCCGGGTAGGCAGTGCCATCTTTCAAATTATGCACCGGAGAATATTTATAAAGAAATTTAAATTGTTCGGGGTCTTCGCTGGAACCGTATTCAAATACCCATGCGCGACCTATGGTAAACAAATGAAATCTTAGCATGTCCATAACCCCCACCGCGGGGAAAGCGACTTTAAACAGATCAGGTCGTTGAATCATGCAGGCCCCAACAAGCAACCCACCATTAGACCCGCCGGAAATGGCCAACTTGTCAGAGGAAGTATATCCCTCTTTTATAAGGTATTCTGCCCCGGCGATAAAGTCATCAAAAACATTTTGCTTTTTTTCCAGCATCCCGGCCTTGTGCCATTCTTCTCCATATTCACCACCACCCCGCAAATTGGCCATGGCAAATACGCCACCGTTTTCCAGAAGAATGATCCTGGATGTGCTGAAAGAAGGAGTTAGGCTGATGTTAAATCCACCATAACCGTATAGTTCTGCCGGATTATTACCGGTTAATTCCAAATCCTTTTTAAGCACGAGAAACATCGGTACTTTAGTTCCGTCTTTACTTTTATAAAATACCTGTTTCTCCACAAAATCTTCAGGATTAAATTTCAGTTCGGTTTTATAAAATAATTCAGATTTACCTGTTTTTACATTATAGATAAAAATGGAAGGCGGATATGTAAATGAGGTGAATGTGTAAAAGAACAGACTATCTTCTTCTTGTCCGCCAAGGCCACTGGACGAACCTAATCCGGGAAGTTCAATTTCTTTTTTATTACTGCCATCATAATCAGATTCGTATATCCTGTTTGTCGCATCCTGAAGATATAAAGTGAACAATTTTCCTCCTCCGGTACTTGCATTTTCTATCAGGAACTCGGATTCCGGAACGATTTCTATCCAATTTTCTTTCTCCGGATTTTCAGAATCAACCTGTATCAACCTGTAGTTTGGCGCGTCAATATTTGTCAATACCAGAAATTTTCCATCTCCAAGATGATGGACAATATTGCTCTTATTATCATATCCTTTGAATAAAAGCTGAAAAGGGCCATCGTTTTGCAAGTCCTTAATATATGTTGAAAAACCATTGGTTGTGCCTGGAGACCCATGCATTACGAGATAGTCTTGCTTTTCTGTCACGCTGGTATAATGGTTCATCTCGGGCCTGTCTTTATTTTCATATAGTAATTTGTCTTCTGACTGGTTGGTGCCCAGCTTATGATAATACACCTTGTGGTTGATGTTTTTATTTGTCAGTTCAACACCTTCCACAGGTTCCGGATAGCGACTGTAAATGATGCCGTCTTTATACCATGAAGCGCCTGAAAATTTCACCCAATCAATTCTATCCGGCAGTTCTAATTTTGTCTCCAAATTCATGATTCTTACCTGGTTCCAGTCAGAACCGGCTTCTGCTCTTGAAATAGCCAGATATTTGTTGTCTTTAGAATTGCCGAGCAGCGAAATGGAAACTGTCCCGTCCTGGCTAAGTTTATTCGGATCGATAAAAACTTCCGGAGTTCCGGCCAATCCTTTTTGAATGTAAATCACCGATTGGTCTTGCAATCCATCATTTTTATAAAAGAGATAATACTCACCAATCTTTCTGGGAGAGGAAAGTTTTGGATAGTCAAATAACTCTGTATATCTTTCTTTGATGGCATTTTTAAAAGGAATCTTGTTCAGGTAATCGAAAGTCACTTTATTTTCAAGGTCACCCCACTCTATGACTTCCCGTGCCGTATCGATTTCAAGCCACCTGTAGGGATCAGACACCATTGTCCCATGATAATCATCGAACTGATCTATTTTTTTTGTTTGTGGATAATTCACTTCTATTTTAGGATACTTTATAAATTTATTTTCAGGTTCGGAACAGGAAAAAAGTACTCCGGTTATTACAGATAAAAAGAACAATTCTTTCATAATAAGAGAGGTAAGGACATAATTTGAAATTTGTCAGAAACAATGCAATAAAGTGGATTTTTTTCAATCTTAAAAGTATAATGGACAGTTGATTGAATTGTGATAATAAAACCCATCTCTACACAGGGTTTACAATTCTAGAAATGGTAAGAGATACAAGCCTGGCTGCTGACAAAGGCAGGCTCATACCAGCAAGGGAACTTATCACATACAAGAAATCATTGTAATCCTATAATCAAATAAATCATAGTTCA
Organism: Bacteroidota bacterium; assembly: GCA_024280115.1. Classification (GTDB taxonomy): domain Bacteria; phylum Bacteroidota; class Bacteroidia; order Cytophagales; family Cyclobacteriaceae; genus JAAUQL01. The sequence goes on from JAJRQT010000069.1 coordinate 4,424, forward strand.
GACAAAAAACCCGGCTAACAGCCCGACTTCTGTCTTTATTTTACTCGCTCACAGAATCAAATTCTGCACTATTGGGATGAAATCATAACAAAATCTTCGTTCTCGGTTATAATCGCATTTAGTTTATGGCCTGATATTTCAAAAGCGAAACTATTAACAGATGTCCATTTAATATTTTTAATATGATCTGTTTTATAGCTTAATGAGAAGGATTCATATAATTTCGTCATATCCATCCTTCTAGACCATACACATTCTGTAATCCCACCTTCAACATCTAACTTCAACTTGTCGATATAGACAGTGGTGTAGATTTCAGATAGGGTAATAATTAATCTTTGCTTATATCCAGCATCGTAATCATCAACAATTTTATTTTGGTAAACAGATGGACTTGTATACACCTCTGTCACATAATTATACTTTAGTGCTTTATCTCTTAAAGGCAATTTAATTATACCAGTTGCACACAATTCGCCTGCCATTACCATAAAAAATGATAGGGTTACCCATTTAGATCGCATTTGATTTAATCATTGCATAGCTCACAGGTTCATGTAGTACACATCTTTCAATAATTTTATCTAAGATTGAAATCCTATGATTTCTCCGGTTAAACCTAAAAAAATATTCATCAATA
>JAJRQT010000070.1 GCA_024280115.1 Bacteroidota bacterium
CAAATAAATAAAAATTAACCATGGGGAGAAAACTAAAACTTTTACCTCGCAAGAGGTATATTCCCCATCCTGAAATTTCATTACCAAAAATCTGATTTTTTTCTTAGGTTAACGACTATGGTGAGGACACAAACCTTGGCAGAGCGGTTTATTGAAAGTCTTTAATTTGAGCATATCCATAATACCTCCTTTTTACTAAATCAAAAATAGTAATTTTCAAATCATAAGAAAATAGGCAAAAACCCGTAGTTTGAGATATTGTGAAAAGATTCTTTATGGCAGGCATGAAAAAGAAAACTATATGTATAAATAAAGATTGATGAGTAATTCCACTTTCCCATCCGTAAATTTTGACTTAACTCAATTATCCACCGATCAAATGATCGAAGTTGATCGATTGATGAGCGAATATTATGGCATCACCCTTGTTCAAATGATGGAGCGCGTAGGACTTAACCTGGTCCGGTTGGCTCATAAATTTGCACAGACAGAACATTCATTTTTCGGAACATTTCGGTTTACTGAATGGTTACCTAAAAGAGGTTTATTTATTCTGGAAATCAAAACGCAAGTCGGTCAACTTTTTTTGGCAGATATCGGTGTGCCACGTCAGCTATATATAAAAATGAGAGTGAATTTAGAGGGGAATCCTTTTGAGGAATCTGGAATAGTACGTTTGTATTGTAAAAGGATCTGAAATTTCGAATTCTATCCACTTTATGGTGTCGATTTCATCAATCTGAATAATTATTCAAGCCAATCTACGTAACAAGAATTAGAACCAGTCCGGAAAGAATCAGGAAAAGACTGAAAATGTTCAGCGGTATTTGAAGTTTTGGATTTCCAATAATCCGGAGATTGTTCAATACAATGAATGATAAACTTCCAAGTCCCAGCGTCAGTAAATAAAACCACAAAAAACTTTCTGTGTGCAAAAAACTTCTTCCGTATTCAAATCCCAATGTTAATCCAAGAATATAGAAGGTGCTCTTAATTAGGTTATGTGCCGTATTTTTTGTAAAAATCAAAAGAACTCCAATAAATATTAACCCCACCTTATTCAGCATTGAAGTAGTAAAATCATTGTGTATCTGGTATCCGAGTACTAATCCCAAAAATAATGCGGCAAAAAACTGCCACCGGATCTGTAAAGATCTTCCTGAAAAATTGGCATTAAAAGCCAATATTCCCAGCCCAATAAATGGAAGAATCTTAGCCAGAAAGAAAAGCGGTAAATATGCTTTGATGTATGCCTGCTCAATGTCATGGCTTATGGTGTGCGCAAATACGCAGTTTGACGACAGAAAAAAAATCAGAAAGAGGGATGGCGTTAAAAAGTACTTATTGTTCATACTAAAATTCTGTTTTCTGAAATCTGCCTACAATCTAATCCTGATGAAAAACTTCTTCCATATTGGCCCACCATTCGCCTTCATTACAACTTTCAAGTGGTGATTGACAGGGTTTGCAAACCGACCACCATTTTTGTGTAACCGGGTCCGCGGCCATCTTTTCCATATCTGCTTCAAAATCAGTTCCTGTATATTCAAAATAGCTGAACAAGTAATCATCTTTCAGATATATGGAATAGTTCCGGATATTGCACTCGTTGATCATTTTTAAAACATCTGGCCATACTGAAGCGTGTAACTTCTTGTATTCTTCAATTTTTTCAGGTTTTACTTTGATAACCATTCCGTATCGTTGCATGATAGTTTAGTTTAAATTTCTTCATTAAATGCGCCCAGTTGAAGCGGATATTTGCCATACTCCCGGACTAGGTTTACAATATAATCATAGGTATGACCAGACACTTCACTAGAAACGGAATGATCTGATTGGAATATAAATCCACCCCCTTTAGCAGCGTTTAATTTTCTTAATACCTCTTTTCGGATCAAATCCTTATTACCTGTTTCCCAAACCTGAATATTGCTATTCCCGCAATAGCCAATTTGATGACCGAATTTACGTTTAAGCTCTACTGCATCCATATTCGCCTTTACCTCAAGAGGATTGTACGAATCAACACCTATTTCTATAAAATCTTCAAAGATCAGATGCACATTTCCGCAGCCATGGTAAATAACAGGTAATCCGTGCCTATGGCACTCTTCAACCATTGCTTTTACCCAGGGTTTGAAATACATCCTCCAATATTCCGGATCGAACAACATGGTTTGGCTGTAGGCGACATCACCCCAAATGACCATTCCATCCAGCAATCCATCTGCAGCTTTAATCTGAGCTTTCATACAATCGAGGTAGAATTGGCCGATCCTGTTAATACAAGCTCCCAGCCTGTCCTGGTACATTCCCATCCAAAAAAGTGTATTTCCCTGTCCTACCAGGCGTGTTAAACATTCAGAACTTTCGATCATACTGCCATATACGGGAAAGTCAGGGCGTAACTTTTTCACTGTTTCGATCCAGGGAGGGGAGTTTCTTTCAAAACCATCTCCAACTCCTGCTATCTGGTTATCACCTTCTTCAAAATATCGTCTTCTGTCATAAGGATCATCAAATTTGAATGCTTCTAATTTCTCAATTGTGTCTGTATCCCATGATATAAATTCGGGCATTGGGAAATCGAATTTTTTCCGCATCGTGGTTCTGAATCCGGTTTTAACAACCACCTCAGATTCATCCTCCCGTAGCGTTTCAAAGGGCTGGATTTTTGGATCCATATTCGGAATCGTCACAATCCAGTCGAGGTCGTAGTAATAATATGGATCAGCATCGTCTGGCAGGCTAAGCTCCTTTCTCCATCGTTTAATAAAACTTCCCCAAAAGAAATCACTTATTGGGACTCGATCGGCTTCTTCGTGATTTAATGTTTTATTTAACCGCTCAAGTTTTATTAAAGTATTCTCTGAGCGTCTCTGAACTTTATCCGATTTTCCAACAGTATTGAACATCTTTATTTTCCTTATGGTTTTATCGCTAATTTAGTAGAAATGTATAAGTTATAATTGTATTGGCACATTTTCATTTGTTGACATTCATAAAAAACGAACTTAATATGAAAATCAGAATTATAATTACAATCCTTGGACTTTTAATATTCAACTTTACTTTCGGGCAAAACCAAGAGAAATATTCGGAGTTTGTCAAAGAAGCCTGGAAACTCTACGAATCTGAAAACTATAAAAAGTCAGCGGACAAATATAAAGAGGCATTTGACCAAATGGATGGAAAAGCATATCCAAATGACAGATATAATGCTGCTTGTTCATATGCATTATCCAAAAATTCAAAATCTGCTTTTTATCATTTATTTCGACTTGCAAATGATTCTGGTTATAAAAATTACGGACATATAACAACCGACACTGATTTAAACATCTTGCATGAAGACAGTTGTTGGGATGAACTTATAGCAATTGTAAGATCAAATAAAGAAGAAGCTGAAAAAGATTTAGATAAACCTTTAGTTGCCTTTCTTGATACAATATACCAAGAAGACCAAAAGTATAGAAAACAAATTGATAAAATAGAAAAGAAATATGGATGGGAATCTGACGAAATGAAAGCCCATTGGGAAATCATTAATAAAAAAGATTCAATAAATCTAGTCAAAATCAAAAAAGTATTAGATGAAAAGGGTTGGTTAGGTGCTGATATAATTGGAGAACAAGGAAATAGTACATTATTCTTGGTTATTCAACATTCTGACCTTAAGACTCAACTTAAATATTTGCCAATGATGAGAAAGGCCGTGGAAAAAGGAAATGCAAGTGCAAATAGTTTGGCTCTTTTAGAAGATAGGGTTGCCTTAAGACAAGGTAAACGACAAATTTACGGCAGCCAAATTGGAAGAGAGCAAGAAACAGGTGAATATTTTGTTTCGCCATTAATCGACCCGGAAAATGTTGATAAAAGGCGTGCTGAGGTTGGACTTGGACCACTTTCAGACTATATAAATCATTGGAATATGACTTGGGATATTGAAAAACACAAGGAACGCACTAAAAAGATTGAAGCCGAAAAAAACAAATAACGAAATACAAACATGTATAAAAATAATAGCCGAAATAATAGTAAATTCAAGGGTTGTAGCCCACTTCATCTTTTTTGTGACTTGACTATGGATTAAGTCCGCAAACGGTTACTATTCTTATACTCAATGTTAAAATATAAAAAACTCCAACTTTATGAAAAAGAAATTGAATTTGCTCCCTTTTGTTTTGCTACTGGCATTTATTTCATGTTCTGCTCCGGGCGATCAGAAAGAAAACCGGAAGCAACGTATAATATTTCCAATTACTGAAGTAAACAGTGACGAAATCCCAATTGGTAAAAGCACAATAGCTTTTGTTGGCGTTTCGCTTATTGATGGTATCGGTGAATCTTCAATAAAAAATGCGAGTGTAATTGTAAGTAATGGTATTATTACCGGGATAGGGGAGACCGGTATATTGCAGATTCCTGAGGGTGCAGAAAAAGTAAATGGAGAAGGGTTAACCCTCATGCCGGGATTGATTGATGCTCATTACCATAATGCCAAGAATTTCCCGACCATATATTTAAAGCGCGGTGTTACCTCCCTGAGGGACCCCGGAATTTGGATTGAAGATTATGACAGTCAAAGACAAAATGGAGACCCTCTTCCAAGGCTTTTCCTTACGGGCCCACATTTAGACATGCCTCCACCAACCTGGCCCAAAGATTGTTATGTGGTTCGCGACAAAGCCGAGGTAAAAGCGGCGATGGACTTTTTAATTGGCCAGGGATCCACAGCCATTAAAATATATCACAGGCTATCACTCGGATTGATTGAAGAAGTATGCAAAATAGCCCATAAACACGGTCTTCCTGTAACAGCACATTTAGAAATTACAGATGCGCGGCAGGCCATTTTAGCTGGATTGGATGGCGTTGAACATGTAACTTCATTGGGTACGGCATTAATTTCACGCAAAAAAGCAGAAGTTTACCGGCAAAGGATTATGGCCAATAGTGAAGAGCGGAAACCTGGGAGATATGAAATGTGGAAAGACATTGATGTCAATAGTAAAGCGGCGGATTCTTTGATCAATTTTTTGGTAGAACATCAAACATTTTTGACGCCTACATTAGGAACTTTTGAATACAGGCTTGAACCGGAAAAACATGATAGTACAGCGGCAGAAGGCTTTACGAACATGATGGCTTTTATTGGCAGGTGTGCCAAAGCCAATGTCAGGATTGTGGTGGGCTCGCATGGTCCCTGGAGTAAATATAATAAGAGGGGATGGACCTATCAGTATGAAATGGAACTGCTGGCCAAAACTGGAATGGAAAATATGGAGATCATAAAAGCGGCAACCATAGAAAATGCCAGGTTTTTCAAGGTTGATCATCGCCTGGGGAGTGTTGAAAAAGGCAAACAGGCCGATCTGATTTTAGTAGAAGGCGATCCTGTTGCTGACATTAAGGCTATGTATAATGTAAAAAGGGTAATGCTGAATGGAGCATGGGTGGAATGATGTATGGCTCGAGAGCATTTACGCACTTAGAATTCAAAGAAAAATTAAGTAGCAGTAGCAGGAGGCAGCAAAAGCGGAATAAGTGTGTTGGCAAATGTCATTAACTTAAGCTTATCCCCTCAGAGTTACCAGCCCCCTTCAGAGTCCCTTGCCAGGAGACTCTGAGGAGGAATGCAACCAGGAGACTCTGAGGGGGGAAGCAACTAAGGGGAAAAGCATCTTAGTGTGAAACAATCTCTCAATCGTATCTGATTATTATTTTATAATAATATCTTTTTCCCGGGACTCAGGTGTAACTTTCAGATCTTTGATGACGCCGTTTATAATTTGTCCTTCAATGGTTGTGTTATACGGTGCGTGCAATTTAAAATCTCCGTTCCATTCTTTGGGCCACGCCGGGAGGAGATATATCTTTTTTGAGTATGGATCCACCTGGATTAGCATCGATTGAAAGGCTTTCATCAATACGCCACCATGATCCTGGTCCGGAGTCCAGTCGTAATTTGGCCCCCAGAAGGCGGGAAATCTGGAATTTTTATCATAGGTCTTCGCACGGCCAACGAGGTTGTTTTTGGCCTGCTCTGTCAATCCCATGTACGCCATGAAAATATCATCCTGCCTCCAGCCAAAATCACCTTTATCCCAGCGATGTTCTAAAGCATTTATTCCCAATTCCAAATTGGGATTGCCAATGCCAATGAGCCTGAAGGGGAATACCGCATATAATTCCGGATTCTCCACATTACGCTTATTTTCAAACCGGGTAGCAGGAGCGAGCGCTTTTCCCGATGGTGTGTCGCGGACAGGAATTTCTGGTAGTTTTGCAGCAAATGTTTTCCAGAATTGCCTGTCTTGCTCATTTGTTAAGCTTTCAGGCAATGCTGTCAATCGCCTGGTGACGCCGTGCAAACCGGCGAGCTCAGGCATGGGATTCGTGCAATCCCACCACGTCTCTGCTGACTGTGAAGGAAACATAACCAATTTGCCGTTTTCGTTTGTTTTATAATAATTATCAAAAAAATTCATTACCTGGTTGGCAACCGGAATTATTTTTTCACAAAGGAAATTTTCATCCATAGTATAATCATAATAATTGAGCATCATAAACACTAGTTCCGGCCCTGCAACCCATTCCCATTTATGATACCCGCTCTCCTGCAATGGGTCTTTGCGCTCTTCAAACGGAACCCAGCCATAAGTTGAAGTGAAAACTGATCCCCAGAAATACAGCACTTCCGGGAAATAAGCGCCATCAAAACCAAAATATTTCTTTGTGCGATACTTACTGAGGTTAAAAATTTCATTGGTGTACATGTGAAAGAAAGGCTGCATCAGGTCATAATCGCCGGCAGCACACATGCTGAGATAAGGTAATCGTGTATTTTGCCACCAGTATCCGGGTCCCCATCTCCTGTAATCCGCATCTCCCGGCTTTTCAGAGAATGGAACAGTGAATATGGAACCGTTGAATTTTATCGGGTATCGACCGCGGCCTGCCGAAGCATCAATAAACCGTTGAAGCGCATAGGCTCTCGATACAATGTAGGCCTCATTATCGTCAGATAAATCACTACTATCCGCAGGTGTTGCATGTATCCAGCTCCTGTTCCAGAACTCAGCCCACCATTTATTGTGAGAATCTTGTCGTTCTTCAAATGATATTGCTTCTGTTTGAGAAACCAGTTTTTCTGTTGCATTTAGCCATCTTTCAGGAGAAGAAGGATATTTGGTTATAACATAAACATTAAGTCTACCGGTTTTTGATGAGGATGTTTCAAGGGTAAGATCATTTATCCTTACAGGTTCAGTGCCTGTTATAATAGCGCCAAATGTCCGGTACAGGATTGGGTCTTCTTTAAAATACTCCGACAGTCCCTGAAGTTTATTAGTAAGGTCAAAACCATCTGATTTTTTATTGTAATGGTACCAGCCGATATATTCTTTTTTACCACTTATAATGACATCAGGCTCCACAATTACGGGCTCGTGCAAGCTGCCTGTTTTAGACCTATCCTCCATCAGGTCACTTGTATTGAGCTCAGGAAGCTCATAGGGTTCCGTACGCCACAATTCAATATTTGCGCTCATTTTTAAAGGGATTGAGCTTTTATTTGTAATATGAATAACGGGGTGATTCGCGTCAACAAATACCTGGAGGTTAAAACCTGCTTGTTTCCCATTATAAACACCCGAAGAGCTGATTAATATTGTCCCGGTTTTTAAATCCAGTTCCTGCTTAAACTGACTCCCGGGAAAAACTATAGCAGGTTCGCATTTTACTCTTACCTTCCCAACTTTTAGCAGGCGACCATTATCTCCCCAGGAATCTGTTTTTCCAATATAAAAGCAAATATCACCGTTTTCTTCCACCCATACATTCAGTCCGATATCACCATTACCAATGGGCATAGAACCGTTATAGTCTTTACTGGGCGAATTCCAGATCACATTATAATTGTCTAGGGCACTTTTATTCGTTGATTGAGTGACATTGCCCTCCCGGCAACCCGAAATAATATATATGAATAGGAGCCAAAAGATAATCGGCACATTCCCGGTGAAACCTATTTTTCTCATATTATTCATTTTTAATTTGCATTATCAGCATGCGAATTTATTTTAATAACTACTACATTAGAGTAATCTTTTTCTAACAGTATATTTCGTTGATAATTACCCCAGCTCAGATCGATGTAATCCATTTCATTATCTATATACAGAATAAATTTGTCATCCCCTTTGGCAATTCTGCAACTGACATCGCCGTTACCCTGAACCGACACAACTTCCCGGCCTTTTTCATAAAGATTGTAGGTTCTGATATTTTCCTTTGTGCCTTTGGCAACATTTGTGAATTGTTCGCTGAGGACTTCATCTGATATTCCATTGTAGAAGAAACTTTTTGAGTCAAATACCCAGGATTTTTCCGGCGCTTTCCGATAGGTATTTAAATTATCGGAATACAGAGATACTTTTCCCACAGACGCTGACAGATGATCTGCCGGATAATAACTCCAATAACCATCTCTTTCCCATGATAATGAATCAATTACAGGATCTATTTCAAACCTGATTCCTATTTCACGAATATTTTCTTTGGGTATTTTCTTTACGTGATATTTGGTTTTAATTTCTCCGGTAACACTTACTGATATTTCAAATTCAATGGTTGAGCGGATTGAATTTTTTCCTTTTATAGATACAATAACCTGGTTATCGTCCTTTTTGAATGAGAAGTTTTTCAGTTTCCAGTCACTACTATATTCGTTTATAATATTATTGGAATATCGCAGTGATTTTCCTTTTGTACGTAAGTTGAGATAAGGGCCGGAAAAATCAATCGTACCGGACAATCTTTGAATTTCACTTATCAGTCCGGTAGATTTGTCGAATACAATCCTTGTATCGTTTTCGCAGATAACGGTAAGTTGATTTGCATTTTCTGTGATACGTATTTCTTCGGCGGATTCTTCCTGATCATTGATTTTATTTTCTGGCTTTATGCGCAAAAGATAACTGTCTAAAAGTCTGTTTTTATTATTAAAAATCTCAAGGAAAACAGATTCATTTGTATCCCATTCATTCATGGGGATAGATATAATCCCTTTATTATGTGGTTTAATATCAATCGGATTCAAGATGTTTGCTTGATTTTGATACGTGTATTTAATGGTTAATTCATTAAAATTAGTATGGTCAAACCGGTTATATACCGGAACTGAAAGAGGAGTTCCGGGCGTGTAGCTATCAAAAGTAGTTTTAAGAAGCTTAACCGGTGAATATGCCTTTTTTGTATTCCAGAATTCAGGTTTTTTTCTACGCCAGGTGTCAATAATTCCCCATTCACCATAACCGATGGTATGGCCTGCGTATTCGGGAGGGATTATATTTTTATCAATCTTGCCCCACCACTCATTAAATCCGGGCAAATCTTCGGGAAGCATAAAGGTCTCATCTACCATGCCCCAAATTGCGCCTCCCAGACCTCCATCTGCCTCAAACACTTTGATCCACATGCTGTCCAGGCTCTGTCCCCAAAAACTCCTGATGTTTGGATCCTCTTTAATTGTGAAGGGGTTATAACATGCTACATGTGCCCATTCATCAAAAATTACAGGCATTTCATTATATCCAAATGCTTCAGTGATTTTTCCGTATTGATTCAAATCACCGCTTAAGTCAGGATAGTGCATGCTTAAAATATCATAAGACTTTACGCTGTCAGGTACATGTCCGGGATAGCTAAAGATAGCAGGCCGGGTGGTGTCGCTTTCTTTAACCCAATCGTAGGATTTCTTGAAATTCGTTCCGAAATGATTTTCATTCCCGACAGACCACAAAATAATTGATGGATGATTTTTATGATTCGTGACCATCTCTTCAAGTTGAGATAAATACCTTTCTGTGTAATTGGGATCACTCTGGGTGGTTCCGGGAGAATACTCTTTTGTCCGGTGAGATCCCACAAAACAGACCGCTGTCTCATCCTCCACGTAAATGCCGAATTCATCGCACAAGCGCAAAAAATTCTCGGTCGGAGGATAATGTGATGTGCGGATAAAATTCATATTGGCCTCTTTTGCCAGGGCAACATCTTTGAGCTCATATTCGGGATTAGAAACTCTTCCGAGTAATGGATGAATATCATGTCTGCAAGCGCCTCTGAGTTTCACTTCTTTTCCATTAACAAATAATTTATTTCCATTTATTTCAACTTCCCTAAAGCCAACTCTGTACGTTTTTTGATATAATAGTTGGCCGTTTTCAAAATATGATACCATCAGCTTGTATAGATTCGGGTGTTCAGCGTCCCATTTCTCAGGAGATTCCACTAGGTTATCGATGAAGAAAGAGTCCGTATTGTCTAATTCAATTTCTGAATTTTGAAGTGGAATACTACGATTGCTTATATCAGTTAGCCGGAGTTTTACTTTTGCATTTTCCGCCTTATTGTGAAGGATGCCGCTTATATTGAGATTCGCATTTTTATAGTCACTGTCCAGATCGGTAACAATGGTTAAGTTTTCAGGAAAATTTATAGGCATCGCAAGCAGGCTTACAGTTCGCAAAATACCGCCGATCTGATGTTTGGCATAACCGCTCGCATAGGATATATTATCGGCTTTATCCGTAACTTCCAATGTGAGCATCGCAGCTTTCCCGGGATCCACAAAAGGGGTAATATCACATTCCCAACGTGTGAATCCTCCGGAGTGATCGCGTACAAAGTCGCCATTTATCCAGACACGGGCATAGCTATACACACCTTCAAACTGTAGCTTTATTTGTTTTCCGGAAAAGTCAGCAGGTATTTCAAAGCGTTTTTTATACACAAATGGCTTGTCGTGTTTTATGGGAAATCCTTGCATCATACATTCTCCAGGAACCGTAATGTTTTCCCATTCTTCATTTAGCTCGTCCAACTCCCAAAATCTATCGGCCGGATTAATGTTGATTTTCCAGGTTCCATTCAGATTGATTATTGGATTAGATACATTTTCAACATAATAATCTAAAGGCTCATTTTGCTCACAGTTGATCATGAGTAAAGCAACCATAATTGTTAAAAGTATTTTCATCATTTTAGTTTTGCTATATGTTTGTGAAAATGGATGAATATTGCAGGTTTATTGATTCAATGCAACAATGCTGTAATGATTTAATCTATTACACATTAAATCTATAGTAGTTCAATTGTTTTGGAAGTAACCTCGGGAAAACCTATTTAAAAATATACTTTTTCCCAGTCTGTGTTTCAAAACTGTAAATATTCAATGAATTGACAGATTCATGATCAACATCTGATTTTTGAACACGCTGCATGGCTAATTCTTGTTTTGATCTGACAATACATTTATTTCCAAGAAGTGATTTAATGCTCACATATTCTACTAATCCATTGCGCCATTTGATATCAATTTTGAAACCACCCTTTGCACGAAGACCATTGATCTCTCCATTTGAAAGAGCGGTTGGAAGTGCCGGAAGAATGTCCAAATAATAGTTGCCATCTCCATCTCTCAGATGTGATTGCAGTAACATTTCCGTGATACCGGATGTAGCACCAAAATTCCCATCAATCTGGAATGGGGGATGAGCATCGAACATATTTCTGTACAATCCACCACCACTCCAATTGTCTTTATTCTCAAAATTGACCGGCAGAATTAAATTTTTCAGAATTAAAAAAGCATGGTCTCCATCCAGTAATCGTGCCCAAAAGTTTATTTTCCATGCCCTGGACCAACCTGTGCCTTCATCACCCCTGTGTGATAGTGTGACCCTGCAAGCCTCTGCAAGTTCCGGGGTGGTTAATGGATGAATTTCATTCCCCGGATGTAAGCCCCATAAATGTGAAACATGCCGGTGTCGATTATCCGGATCATCTTTGTCTTCAATCCACTCCTGGAGCTGACCATATTGCCCGATTTGATTTGGTGCGATCTTCGGTAAAAGCTCTTTTAATTTTAATGTAAACTCACTGTCAACACCGAGGATCTTTGCAGCTTCTATGGTGTTATTGAACAGATTCCTTATGATCTGATGATCCATCGTAGGCCCCATAACCAGTCCGCCGATTTCCGGACTGTTACTTGGTCCGCTGATCAACCACTCCGGATGATTTTTGTCGGGGGTCAGATATTCTGTGAAAAATACAGATGCCTCTTTCATTACCGGATAGGCCTTTTCTCGTAGATATTGTTTGTCTCCGGTAAATTGATATTTCCACCAAAGATGCTGCGTCAACCAGGACCCGCCGGAAATATAAATACCATGATTCGCATTGTTTATTGGCGCCGCACCCCTCCAAATATCCGTGTTGTGATGCGTTACCCAGCCATTCATATTGTAATGCTCTTTAGCGACTACTCTTCCTGTTTTACTTAGATCCTGAACCATTTCAATAAGCGGATCGGCGCATTCCGAGAGGTTGGTCATTTCGGCCAGCCAGTAATTCATTTCTGTATTAATGTTGATGGTGTATTTACTATCCCATGGCGGTGCCAGATGGTTATTCCAGATGCCTTGGAGATTTGCGGGCTGCGTCCCTTTTCTTGAAGATGAAATTAAAAGATAGCGTCCATATTGATATAATAAAGCGACCAGGGCAGGGTCATTGTCATTGGCAAAGGTTTGAATTCTTTCGTCTGTCGGTCTGTCGGAAATGGCGCTTTTACCGAGATCAAGATTTAATCTGTTAAACAAACTCTGATAATCCTGAATATGATCTTTTTTAATAGATGCATATTCTTTGGATGAAATATCATTTAGAGTTTTTTCACATCGGGCTGATGGATTCCCGCTGATATCCTGGTAATTGATGAAACTTGTCGATCCGACAAGCGCAAGAGTGACTTTAGAAGCATTTTTAATCTCCAGTTTACCTGCATTCACCGATACCTTCCCATCACAGGATAAAATTTTTAACCTTGATTCAAACTTAATTTCGCTCTTCGGATAATCTGTGTTGTCTGGAAAATTCTTTTTGTTTCTATCAGCCACCTGGTAATCATTGGCTTTTCCACTTAGAATTATCAGGTCTTTTTCAGCATTTATCGAATTCTGTAACGGGGTGCTCAATGAGACAATAAAATTCAATGCTTTGGCTTTATCAGCTTTTAGATGAATTATTATCGCCTCGTCCGGATGGGAAGCAATGATTTCCCTTGTGTAATTCACATCGTCCTTTTGGTAACTGACCTTTGTGACCGCTTCATTTAAATCTAATGATCTTTGATAATTGGTCACATTTTTATGATTGGGAAAAACCAGATGCACTTCACCGAAAGGTAGATAACATTGCTGACCAATTGGATTAGACATAAAATGTGCATTTCCCAATTTATGGGCTTCCGTTTGTTTCCCGTCAAAAAGGAGCTCACGTAATTCCGGTAAATATTTGTAAGCGCCTTTGTTGGTATAGTCATGAGGCTGACCGGCCCACAGCGTCTCTTCATTAAACTGGATGAGTTCATTTTCAGTTTTACCAAAAACCATGGCGCCAAGCCTTCCATTCCCAACAGGCAGTGCATCGGCCCACACAATTCCTGGTTTATTGTACCATAATTTCAATTCATTTTCTTGAGCATCTGCGCTACGGGATACAAAAATCAGCATCAATACCGTGATTGTAAAAGTGTTTAGTGGCATTTTCATTTGGGTATTTTATAATTATAAAAAAATCTGTTTACGCTAACCCGTTTATCGTGGGCTTAATTTTAAATATGAATGCAGCACAAGTTTAATAAAAATCAAGCTGAAAATGGTAATTATTTACGATTCGCATCAACAGAGGCGGATTTTTCTTCACGATTATATGATATGTTCCTTTAGTGAAGAGGGTGAAAGGAATGAACAGATTGGAAAGGTACGGCATGATTATGAAGTTGTGGTGAAGTTTTTAGATCTGAATCAATTAAGCTATGGCTTAAAATGAATGGTCGGAGATTGATAGAGATTGATAAAGGATTGATTGGAGATTGATAAATCAAATCTTTAATTCATTTTCCAAAAAAACGAATATAGGAAAGAAGAACCTTGTGCATTTAAGTATAGTCGGAGAGATTGTATTTGTTTCACCTCTCCAGGCCTGCACAAGGTATTAATTTAAGTTATTGCTGGCAGCTACACCTTGTCCCTGTAAAGCTATGTGATTCGGCATGCCATTCAAAGTTATCGTTGTAGCCTTCCTGCTCCCAAAAAAACTTGCCTCTGGGTTGGTCGTAATTGCCAATTTCATTCATGGTTTCGGTATCGTACATCCTGCCGTTTGCGATGGTGTAAATCACAGAATTTATATTTTTAATGTCTTCCAAAGGATCGCTATCCAAAACAATGATATCTGCCAGCCTTCCGGTTTCTATTGAGCCCAGGTCATCGCCCATTCCAATGTATTCCGCTCCGTGGATTGTCGCTGCTTTTAGCACTTGTGTATTCGTCATGCCTCCCTGCGAAAGATTCCACATCTCCCACAACACACCGAGCCCCTGCAATTGTCCATGTCCGCCTACACAAATTTTCACACCATGGTCAGCCAGTTTTTTGCACGATTGCGAGGTGAGTATATGGCCATTTTCATATTCCTCAATTGGCGCCATAGTACGATGTCTCGAACGGCTGTCTATGATGGCTCTTGGCGTGTATTTCAATAATTTTTTCTCTTCCCAAACATTTGTGGTCTGATACCAATAATACTCACCGTTTAGTCCCCCATAGTTGACGATCAAGGTTGGCGTATTTGCAGTTTTGCTGGCAGCCCAAAGTTTGATCACATCATCATATAATGGAGCTATAGGTATATTATGCTCAATGCTTGTATGCCCGTCAAGGATCATGGTCAGATTGTGGAAGAATGTAGATCCACCTTCAGGATAGACCATAATTTCCAGATCTCTTGCAGCTTTAATCACTTGCTGTCGCTGTTCCCTACGGGGTTGGTTGTAGCTTTTTACACTAAATGCTCCGTAAGCTTTGGTGCGCTCTATGGCAAATTTGGCATCTTCATAATTATTAATTACCGTTTTAAAATCACCCTCCGCGCCGTAGAGAATCGTCCCTGTAGTGAAAATCCTTGGGCCCACCATAAGGCCTGCTTTCACCATTTCTGACTGAGATAATGCCATTTCTGAATTAGTGGAAGGATCATGGGTAGCGGTGATCCCATATGCAAGGTTGACATAATAGGGCCATTCTTTTTGTGGACTTAATCCATACCTGAACGCCCGGAGATGCGCATGGGTATCTATTATTCCCGGCATGATGACTTTACCACTCACATCAATTATGATCGCATCTCTCGGTACTTTCACTTCACCCGCAGGTCCAACAGCAACAATTCTGTTTTCTTCTACTACAACTGTCCCGTTTTCAATGATTTCATCTCCTTTCATGGTAATTATCCTTGCCCCGGTAAAAGCCAATTTCCCTTTCGGCTTGTCAGTTTCCAACGTCAAATCAATGTCAATAATTTCTCTTTTTATTTCGCCTATACTGTCCGGTGATCCTTCTAAAAAGGTAAAGCAATTTTTGAGTTCAGCAGAATAGTATTTTGAACCAAGTGTCCAGTGTACTTTTTGCCCATCGGCAGACCATTGCAGATTGATCCCGGCCTCCTTTGATATTTTAGCCACCGGCATAGATTTCACATCGCCACTCAATTCAAAGGTATGTCCGTAATCTGCAAAAGGGACAACATACACATGGTAAAGCTCACCGAATGCCAGCCATTTATTGTCTGGGCTCACAGTAAATTGATTGGCATATTTTGAATGAAAATGTATTTTTTTATCTTCTCCATATAGGTTTACACTGCAATACTTTTTATCCAATCCTTCGGATTTTTGATAAAATACGCGATCGCCATTATGGTTGAATGACGGGTTTTGACCGTCCTTGGTAATGAAATTAGAATTGCTGCCATCGGCATTCATCCAATAAATTCCCGGATTTACTGTATAGGCATATCCCATTGCGGCGTTACCACTTTCTTTGTAAAACACTATTTTAGATCCGTCAGCAGAGTAGGAGGGTACCCGGAAAATCCCCTTTTCATTTGTTAGTTTTACAGGTTCACCGCCTTGTATTGAAACTTTGCGGATAGCTCCTTTTTCTTCATCATTCCAGGTGACGTAAATAATTGATTTTCCATCAGGAGAAAAGGAAGGCTCATACTCAAAATCAGTTCCATTGGTTAATCGTTTCGGCTTTTCATCCGGGAGATTCTTTGTCCAGAGGTATCCAGCTGCGTTAAAAACCAACAATTTTCCATCGGGTGATGTTTTGGTATTTCTGATAACATGTGCATTAAATGATTCCGGAGATGGATTTTGCTTGAAAAATAGCGCATTAGTAATTTGATGGGTAGCCTTGGTTTGAAACGGAATCACCTCGTCTTCGCCGGTTTCGGTGTTGATTTTTTTAATCTTTCCTTTTGCCCACATGATCACATGCTTGTTGTCTGGAAGCCAGTTATAATTTGGATAAACCCCGAAAATCGCCCACACCTCCTGCTGGTCTTTCGAAAGTTGATCATAGATGGGTTTTTGAATTCCTGTAGCCAGATCATGAATGTATAAAACAGACTTTGTACGCACTCTACGGACAAATGCCAGTTTTTTTCCATCTGGAGAAATTTGCGGACGAACTGCTCCACCTGGACCCTGGATAACATTTTCTACAGTCCCTTTTTCCTGGTCATACCTGCGGATCACATAGATCTGGCTGTTTGGATCCTTGTTGTAATTAAACATTCCGCCCGGCGCCATGTCTTCGCTAAAATAAACGTATCGACCATCAGGACTCACCCATGGTTCTCCGGCATCCTGTTGGTCATTTTTTCTTTTGGTGAGTTGAACTCCTTCACCTCCTCCAATATGATACATCCACATTTCGCCGGCGCCAAGTGAACGTTGTGAAGTGAAATGTTTCCTGGCTACCAAGTACTGGCCGTCAGGAGTCCAGACTGCATTATTTAGCAAGCGAAAATTTTCTTTTGTAATTTGTTTCGCGTTAGAACCATCAATATCCATAATCCAAAGGTTGTCACCTCCGCCAGCGTCACTGGTAAAAGATATTTTTTTTCCATCGGGACTGAAACGTGGCTGAATCTCGAATGCATGACCTTCTCTTATTATTTTAGCAACACCTCCGGAAACCGGCAAAGTGTAAATATCTCCAAGCATGTCAAAAACAATAGTACGTCCATCAGGGCTGACATCCAGGTTCATCCATGTGCCTTCATCTGTTTCAATGGTCACCTCTTTGTACGGTTCCACTGGTGTATTGACGTCCCACTTTTCTTTTTCATCTTTTTCCTGGGCGGAAAGGCAAAGAGTAAAGCAAATGGTAAGAACGGTCAGTGTCAGATGTGGTCTAAGCTTGTTCATATTTTTTGAAATAGAGGCATTTAATGTAATAGTTGTAAGCTGAATTATATTTTGACTGTAATATAAAGCGAGTCTTATGTCTTTAAAAAAAAATTGATTGAATTTTCACTTATCAGATGATAAAACAGGTGAATTTTGTAGTTCGGAGTAATATTTTTTGCTTCCCTTGCTGTTCGAGGGCAGAAGCAATTCATACTTTATGAAAAGGAAATAACCATTCGCTATTTTGCCAGGTAAGCCATGTCAATCAGCCTCAACAATTTACACTGAGGATTCTTGGAAATGCCACACATTACGGAAAAACGCAAATAATAAACTAGCCTTTTGCAAAAAACGCAAAAACAACAAACAATCGGGGGAATTATTTCAAACTATATATCCTTTTATTCATAGATAGAGCACTATTTATGAAAGGTCACACCTTTAATCTGTTATTCATGAGATTGAATAATTCATTTATAAGTAAGTGGCAGGAAAAATCTCCTGCGATTTTAGCGTAGAAAACCAACAGCCATTGCAAAGAAAAATTCCTAAAATTTAATTTCCAAGCACCGGCCGGCACATCCATGTCAATTAGTTAAGGAATTTTCTTCTTTTAAACGCCTCGGTCTGTGTCCTCACAGACCGAAAAACTGGTTTGTGAGGACCTACCTACCGAAGGCAGACACAAACCAGGGCAAACAAGAGCTGAACCCTTAACTAATTGATATTGGCCGGCTCATAGGATGAGATGTTCAATTGATCATCCAATCCTATTGTTTCAACATCAAATCTTTTTTCAATATGTCTCAGGGAAGGGATATATCAACCTTCTAAAACCAAAAATTCTAAAATTATGAAACCAACACAAATCATCTCAAAATGTTCAGTATTGATATTACTGACTTTATTTTCTTTTGCCAATTTATTTGCTAAATCTAATAGCTCAGATCCCGTAGATTGTTCCGGTGACGTAACACTAAGTTCCCAGGCTGAAGTGGACAATTGCGATTGTACGGAGATTGGTGGCTCGTTGACTATCAGTGGGGCCGATATTACCGATCTTACGCCTTTGAATGGGATAGTTTCAATAGGTGAAGTTACAAGTGATCCTGGATCGTCTGATGGATTGATAATTTATGGTAATGACAATTTAACAGTAATTGATGGTTTTAATAATATAGTTGTTTTTGGAAATTATTATTCAGTTTTAAGAATTGAAGGGAATCCCTTATTAACAACAATAACTGGTTTTGAAGGTCATATTTACAGTTTTAGTATTGATATTAAAGATAATCCCCTATTAGAAAATATTGAAGGCCTGTCAGCTTTTGAGTCATATGGATATTTAGGAATTGTCAATAATGATGCCCTTATCAATATCGATGCATTGTATAAAACTCGGAGTCTTTTTGATGAAGTTACAATCACAGATAATGAATCCTTAATAAATGTATATGGATTAAGAAACCTTATTGGTGCAGAATACCAAGTTGAAATTAAGAATAATCCTTCACTGGTTGAATTTTGCGGATTATTTTTGAGTATGCAAGGTGGTGGTTATTATCCCATCCCTATTGTTGAAAACAACGGAATTGAAATAACAAGAGAAGAGATTTTAGCAAACGGACCGTGCCACGTAATTTGTGAAGGTGACATTACTCTAAACACCCAGGAGGATGTGGATGACTGTGAGTGCAATGAAATTACTGGTACCTTAACCATTAGCGGGGATGGTATTAGGCATCTGACCCCTCTTTTAAAACTTTCAAAGGTTGGATATAGGTTAAGAATTACTGATAATACATCATTAAACAACCTGGATGGACTGGTTAATCTTTCGATAAGTAGCAGGCTTAATATAACAGACAATCCCATGCTGTCAAATATCAATGGGCTTTCAGGAATCACCTCCTCCTATTGGGTCAAGATCAAAAATAATAATTCTTTGTGGAGCCTGGATGGTTTGGAAAACCTCCAGTCAGTGGGAGGTGTGGAGATTGCCAACAATGATGCGTTGACTAACATTAAGGGACTATCAGCACTTGAACAAATAAATAAGAATCTGTCAATAAGTCAGAATGACAACCTGATGGATCTGGATGGCCTGCTGGCTTTGACATCAGTTGGTAGAAATTTGAAAATCCATGATAACGGTTCGCTTAACAATCTGGATGGACTTCGCAATTTGGCTAATGTAGGTGGGGATCTTAAGGTGTATAGAAATGCGACGTTAATGCGTTGTTGCGGCTTGCATTCTTTGTTGAGCAGCGGTACCGTAGGTGGCCGTATCAATATTTGGGGCAATGAATCTGGATGTACTATTAACGATATTTTAGCAAATGGCCCATGTCTGGCAGATTGTGGTGATGTTTTATTAAGCTCCCAGGCCGATGTGGACAATTTTGAGTGTACGGTAATTAGGGGCTCATTGACTATCAGTGGGGCTGATATTATAGATCTGACGCCTTTAAATGGTTTAACGTCATTAGATGGGGGATTAAGAATTAGTGATAATGACAATTTAGTAGTCATCGATGGTTTTGAAGGTCAAATTCCAACACTAAATATTTATATTGAGAATAATCCATTGTTAGAAAATATCGATGGACTTTCAGCTTTTGAGATAGATGAGGAATTGGTAATAATCAATAATGATGCCCTTACCAATATCGATCCATTTAATAAACTTCTTGATCTACGATATTGGCTTTATATTACAGAGAATGACGCGCTGACAAACCTCTCTGGCTTAAGAAATTTTATTGGTGCCCCAAGAAATGGGGTAGATATTTGGAATAATAGTTCTTTAACTGAATTTTGCGGATTATATAAATATATGAAGCGCTACTTTCCTCGTCGTGGTTTTTCTATTGTAAACAATGGGATTGAAATAACACAAGAAGAGATATTAGAAAATGGTCCATGTTCGATTATTTGTGAAGGTGATGTAGCGCTGAATTCACAAAGCGAGGTGAACTATTGCGATTGCACTGAAATAATCGGCACATTAACAATCAGTGGAGATGATATTTACGATTTATATGGCTTACTTGCTTTAAGAGAAGTTGGATATCGTTTAGTGATAGAAAATAATGTATCATTGCAAGAATTGTGGGGACTGCAAAGTCTCACAACATGTCCCAGATTGAATGTAAAAAATAATCCAAGGCTGTCGCATATGAGCGGGCTTTCTGGAATCACCTCCTCCTATTGGGTAGAAGTTAAAAATAATAGTTCATTATGGACTCTGGATGGTTTAACCAGCCTTCGGACCGTAGGAGGTATTCGGATAGAAAACAACGATGTGTTGAACTATATAGATGGGTTGTCAGGACTCGGACAGGTAAACAATAACCTATCAATAAGTCAAAATGACAACCTGATCGACCTTGACGGCCTGCAGGCTCTGACATCAGTTAGAAGAAATTTAAAAATCCACGAAAACAGTTCGCTGAATAATATAGATGGGCTCAAAAATCTGGCCAGTGTAGGAGGAGATCTGAAAGTGTATAAAAATACAGCATTAATGCGCTGTTGTGGCTTGTATCCTTTGTTGAGTAGTGGCACCGTGGGGGGAAATGTCAAAGTATGGGGCAATGGAGCAGGATGCACCAGGACTGATATATTGGCAGATGGAGCATGTAATAATAGTGCTGCCCGGAAACTGGCGCTGTCAGATATTGATCAAACCCTATTGCAGGGAGCGGAAATTGTATCCTACGAGCTGGGGCAGAACTATCCCAATCCTACCTGGAATTATACAATCATTCCGTTTAGTATTCCGGAAAAAAGCCAGGTAAGCCTGACGATTTATCATATTACGGGTATCAAAATGATTGACGTACCGCAAAAGGAATTTAATGCAGGGCACCATGAGATAGAAATAGAGATGCAGTCTTTGCCGGCGGGAATGTACTTCTACAGGATGCAGGCTGGCGATTTCCAAAGAACTATGTCTATGATGGTGGAGAAGTGATTTAGACGAGCTCAAATAAAAAGATTGATAGGAGATTGCTTGTCCACCGAAGCTTTTTTAACTGCTATAGCCTTGGGGAAGGCAGTAGCGCAAGAGGGATTAGAGATTGAAGGGAGATGGATATCATGCTGGTCCAACTGCTATGTTGACTATTGTTTTATAGACACACAAAATTCATGGATTTGGAGTAGTTAAAGAAGTCACTGGGAAGTAATAAAAGGGAAATTCAAAATCCATCTGGTCGCGGAAACCATTATCGCCAGGTGGATTTTTTTATTCGATTTTATAATTTGAAAATCCACAAAAATATTTAACTTTTACAATGATTTTTTTTGTTTTTTAAGCCCCAATAAACACAGATCCATGAAAACTCTTCTGACATTTTTAATGATCTTTGCTTCTCTGGTTGTACGAGGGCAGGAGCAATTTAAAATTTATGAAAAGGAAATAACCATCCCTACCTACCTGGTTGATGAACCGGATAAAGTTCCATATTTCTACACGGGCAGGGCATACCAGGGAGCCCAGGGCAGAATTTACCCGTATGCATTTGATGGAAATCTAACAGATGAAAAAGAGGATGTGGTATATAAGGGACTATTCATGGAGAATAAGTTTTTAGAAATATGTGTGCTGCCGGAATTGGGTGGTCGGTTGTATTATATGATTGATAAATCCAATGGGTATAATGTGATTTACAGGAATAATGTCATCAAACCATCAATGATTGGGATGCTGGGTGCCTGGATTTCAGGAGGCATAGAATGGAATGTGCCACATCATCACAGGGCATCTACCTTTATGCCTACAGATTATGAATTGGTTGAAAATGACGATGGGAGCAAAACCATTTGGGTCGGGGAATTGGAAATCAGGCACCAGGTTCGCTGGATGGTAGGATTGACCATGTTTCCCGACAATTCCATAGTAAAGGTTGACATTAAATATATCAATCAAACTCCACAGGCGCACTCATTTCTGATCTGGGCTAACACTGCTATCCACACCAACGAAAATTACCAGGTCATTTTTCCTCCGAAAACTGAATATGCTACTTTTCATCGAAAAGTTGATTTTACAGGGTGGCCCATTTCTAATGAGCTGTATCGTGGATATAAATTTGATAGCGTCGATATCAGTATGTGGAAAAACACCCCTGAGGGCGGGTCATTTTTTGCCTGGGAGGATCATGGTCAATTTGTTGCAGGAATTGATCATGGAGCAAGAGCCGGAATATGTGTTGTAGGTAATAATAATATTGTGATTGGTAAAAAACTATGGACATGGGGCACATCATCAAGAGCCGAAATGTGGGAAGAGATACTCACAGATGATGACGGGCCGTATATTGAAATTATGACCGGCGCTTACTCAAACAATCAGCCGGACTACAGTTGGTGCCATCCATATTTTACCAAAGAGGCAACGATGTTTTTTATGCCAATAAAAGGGATGAACAGTGTGAAAGAATCAACACTTGATGCAGCAATCAATTTTGAGATGGTAGATGAACGGAAGGTCCTGGTGGAGATCAATGCTTATACTGAATTTAAGGATGTTTTAATTGTTGTAAAAAATGGTAAAAAGACCATCTATGCTGCGAATGCGTCACTTAGTCCTGCAAGGTCCAGGGGTTTTACCATTGATGTTCTGGAAGGCACTTCCTACTACGATCTGTCCGTGGAGGTAAGGAGTAAAGATGATAAAACATTGGTAAGCTATCACCCACAAAAGAAAGCCGGGAATCCCATCCCGGAAACGGTAAAACCAGCTATGGCCCCAGGCGAAATTGAAACTGTGGAAGAATTGGTGTTTGCAGGATTGAGGTTGGAGCAGATCTACAATCCATTGGTTTATCCATTGCCTTATTACCAGGAGGCCGTGCTTAGGGAGCCTAATAATGCCTTTGCCAATTTAAGGATTGGCTCATGGTATCTTAAAGAAGGAATGTTTAAAAAAGCTGAGGAACACTTACAGCGAACCACAGACAGATGGACTACAGATTATACCAGGTCAAAAGATTGTGAGGCGTTTTATCTGCTGGGGCTTACGAAATTAGCCTTAAGCAAGGAACAGGAAGCCTACGATAATTTTTACCGCGCAACCTGGGATTATGAATGGTTTGGCGCCAGCCATTTGCAGTTAGCCATGTTAGAGAGTAAAAACGGTCATTTTCATAAGGCATTGGATCATATCGAAAAGGCATTGTCGGTAAATACAAATAATATCCGTGCCAACGAAATCAAACTATCCTTGCTCAGAAAGATGAACATGGATGAAAATGCCATTTATCAATTAGCAAATCTTGTCGGGATGGATCCGCTAAATCTGTATGTTCAAGGTGAAAAATTGCTTATGGGAGAATCTGATAAGGAATTTTTTACGGAGAAAATGCGCAGTGAAATCCAGAATTATCTTGATTTGGCCGTAAAATTTGGAAATTGTGGAATGTATAATGAGGCCATAACTATTTTGAAATTGGCAGCAGAACATACCAATCCTATCGTAAATGGGAATGCCCTTATTTATTATTACCATGGATATTATGAGCTGCTTTTGGGAAATGAACAATTAAGTAATCAAAGCTACCAAAAGGCTGCAGGGTTGAATACAGACTATTGTTTTCCTTTCCGCTATGAAACGGAAAAAGTATTGGCCAATGCCATTGAGCAGAATCCGGATGATTACAAGGCATGGTATTATTGGGGCAATTTACTTTACGATCACCAACCGGGTTTGGCAGTTGAAAAATGGGTGAGAGCTATTGAGATAAATGACGAATTTGCCATCGCTCACAGGAATCTGGCATTCGCAGCAGATCATTTCGAGAATGATACGCAAAAGGCAAAAAATCATATCGAAATTGCGATAAGAAATGATGCCACCGAACCAATATACTTTTTCGAACAGGATAATTACAGTGTAAAACTAGGAATAGATCCAGAGGTCAGGTTGGCGAATCTGGAAAAGGCAGGTTCTGTCATCGATCATAAAGATAATTCAATGGCAAGAAAAGTGTATTTGGAGATGCTTGTTGGCAGTGTTGATAGTGCCTTACAGATTCTTGAAAATCATCATTTCAGGAAAGTTGAAGGGGTAGGCAACATTCATAATGCATGGGTTAATGCTTGTCTGATCAAAGGCAAAGAATTGCTCGCTTTGGGGGAGGAAGATGAGGCATTGAAGTATTTTGAGCAGTCATTGAAATATCCGAGAAACCTGGATATTGGACAGAATAATAGGGAGGGCCAATCTCACTATTTTATAGGGTTGGCTTTAGAGAAATCCGGAAAGAAAAAGCTGGCAAAAAATCATTTCCAACAGTCTGTTACCATGGGTTTCAATGATAATGAATTATACTTCAAAGGATTGGCGTATGCAAAGCTTGGAGAGCAGGAAAATGCGGATGGTGTTTACAATGACTTAATTAAAAAAGGAGATGAACTTATAAAAAAAATTGGCGAAAGTGATTATTTCTCCATGTTTGGAAACCAAAGCTCAGAAAATGTCAGGCTTGCAGTAGCCTATTCATTGCAGGGATTGGGATATTGGGGATTAAATCAAAAAGACAAAGCTGAAAGTTTATTTACAGATGCCCTTAAGGAGGACCCTTCTAATTTTGAAGCCAAAACCAGGTTATTTGATTAGGTTTAAAAAGTAAAGGCTGAAGATCCCGTCTATGGCAATACACAAATCGCTCTCTATTCTTCAGCCTTTTACTTAGTGTCCTTCTATAAATTCAGGGTTTAGTTCAGAAAGTTTGCTATCAAGCCTCGCCTTCCTTAGTACGAAGTACGGCGGACAAGGGCTTGCGAAGCCCGAAAAATGAGAGTTTACATTTCGTAAATGATCATTTTGAGGGCAAGTGTAACGCAGATAGCGGACTTTATGAACAAGCACTGCTTTATTATTTTGATGCAGTTCCCGATGGAAATGATCCCAGGTTCTGGTCCATATCATAAGTCACATGATCCATCGCCATATTGGGAATTGCTCCAACCAGAGGTTTCAATGTGAATGGTGCATCACTATTGTCAGGATCTGGTTCTATGCTGATAACCGCTGCTCCTGTGCTGATATCAACCGGGAAATTAAGAGGCGAAGGCGCGTTATTCAAATAATCTTCTCCTGGAAATGGGGGGCCGGGCATTACGTCACTGTAGGGATCATCTTCATCTACAACATCAACTGCGGTAAATTTGCCACTTGTTACAGGCATTCCCTCAATAACTGTCCAGCCTTCGTATTTCCATCCATTTGGCAAGGTAGGTAATGTCAGTCCTACTTCAGGTGAACCTGTTGAAAGGTCTAAAAACCAAATACCACTATTTTCATCGGTGTTTGGTCCATTGGTTGGAGTAGCGAGAATGTACTTACCAGCAGATGAACTGAAGTTATCACCGAGAGCGGCTCCATGTCCGACAGAAAGGCTTGCACTACTGCCTGAGAAATCACCAGCCAATATATGCACATCACTCGGTCCGACGTTATTGTCGGGAACCGGCTCTATCGTAAGTACAAAGGTCGATGCGTTGTCAATATCTGTCGCATTTACAGAAAACGAGGTTTTTGACAGTTTACCGTTCGCATCTACAGAAAAGGTTCCGGTGCTTTTAGGCGAACCACTTACGATCAACCATCCTTCATACATGGCGTCGCTTCCTAAATCTTCCAATCCTGAAATGTTGAGATTCAGGTTTTTCATTGGATCTGAATCTTCATCATCATTACAAGCCGTAAAGATGAATACTAATAAGAGTGTTGGGATAATGAGTAAATTTTTCATGAGTTTTTATTTTTGTTTGTGCAATTCAACGAAAGAAAAATCACCCCATCTTCACGGAATCATCACAAAAGTATCACAGCCTCGGATCTCAGGTGCTTTCTGTCTGATTATCTGGCCATAACTATAACATTTTCAGCGATATAAAATGTGTTCACAATTAATTTGAATACATTTGATAAAGTGATAAAATGTCTTATGCATGACAAAGTAAATTCATGAGTTCCGGTTAATCTTAGTTAAATTAATTGTGGCTGTGATGGTTTTGTGACACTTAATTTATTCTTTCGATAAAAAATTCTATTTATGAATAAAGTACTTGTAATAGAAGATGACCACGAAATCGTAGATCTTCTTGAAATTCATCTTAAAGATCTTTCCTGTGATTTGATTAAAACTTATACAGGAGAAGACGGTTTAATCGCAGTAAAAAATAATCCACTGGATTTGGTAATTCTTGACATCATGCTTCCTGGAATAGATGGCATGGAGGTTTGCCGAAGGATAAGAAGTGAAAAAAACAATGTTCCGGTATTGATGCTCACAGCCAAGGCCGAGGAGATTGATAAAGTTCTGGGGCTTGAAATTGGCGCCGATGATTATCTCACTAAACCGTTCAGCATTCGTGAATTTATCGCCCGGGTGAAAGCCATTTTCAGAAGAACCCAAATGATGCAGGAGAGCATGACTGCAAATGATGGTAATGTAATAAAGATCGGAAACCTGGAGATCGATATTGAAATGAGGAAGGTTTTGGTTGATGATATAAAGGTAGATCTATCGCCGAAAGAATTTGAATTGTTGGTTTTGTTGGCTTCTAACAAAGGGAAGAGCTACAACCGGTCACGCCTGCTCAACCTGGTTTGGGGTTACGACTTTGAAGGTTATGAGCATACGGTAAATTCACATATCAACCGGCTAAGGGCTAAAATTGAACCCGATATGGCCAATCCAAAATACATTCTTACCACTTGGGGAGTTGGTTATAAATTTAACGAAGAACTTTAACAACCATGAAAAAAAACACCATTTCAAACAGACTCTATTGGAAGCTGTCACTCACTTTCCTGATCATTCTCATTCTAGTAGGCCTGGCCTATGTGAGTATAACTGCCTATTTTTCAAATAAATACTTTGAAGAAATCACACAACTTTTAAATGCCAAAGTAGCCAACCACCTGATTGATGAGAAATTCCAAAATCAGTCTCCATTTTTAGAAGATGGTTCTGTGAATAAACCGCTATTTGGAGATATCATGCATGAGATGATGGCGGTGAATCAAAGTATTGAAGTTTATTTACTTGATAAGCAAGGGACCATTCTTTATTCAGTGGTGCTGACGCACGATAAACCCGAAGCTCCACAAAAGCATGTTGATTTAGGGCCGGTTAAAAAATTTATACAGAATGATGGGAAAATATTCATTTTGGGTGATAACCCCAGGAATGAAAATGATCCAAAGATATTTTCTGCTGCCTATTTTGAATATGAGGGACATGAAGGATATATATACATCGTTTTGGAAGGAAAGCAATTTGATACGGTAATGAGTAATTTATCGGGGAGCTACTTCATGAAATTAGGCGCGGGGTCTATGGTATTAACATTACTTTTTGCACTGATTGCTGGGATTATAGCTATTTGGTATTTGACAGCTAACCTTAGAAATGTGATAGAAACGGTCATTCGATTTAAAGAAGGTGATACCAAAGCCAGGATAGAAAATGCTGAGCGCACAGATCTTGCAGAGCTCGCTACTACTTTTAATCAAATGGCAGATACCATTAACGACAACATGGAGAAGCTAAAAACTCATGATAAGTTACGGCAGGAATTAGTCTCAAATGTATCTCATGATTTACGTACACCATTGGCGATAATTCATGGCTATACCGAGACATTGTTGATCAAGGATAAAGAGCTCTCTGATAAAGACAGGGTGCAGTATTTAAATAATATCAATGGTAGTACTGAGAAGCTCACAAAGCTTGTTGGACAATTATTTGAGTACTCTAAACTGGAAGCAAAACAGATTGAACCACATAAAGAACCATTCCTGATATCGGAACTGGCGATGGATTTGTTTTATAAATACCAGATTTTAGCAAAGGACAGGTCCATTGAATTGAATATTGAAATGGAAGAGGGGCTGCCATTGGTTTTTGCGGATATTGCACTCGTTGAGCGGGTCATACAAAACCTGATGGATAATGCCCTGAAATTCACTCCAGAAGGAGGGTAGATAACCTTGATACTCGGTCATACAGCAAATAATGTTGAGGTGACGGTGAAGGACAACGGTTTGGGGATCTCAGAAGAGGATCAAACATATATATTTGAAAGGTATCGAAAGGCCAAATCTTCGACTAAAGATAATTTTGGTGCCGGTCTCGGTTTAGCGATCGTGAAAAAGATACTGGACATTCACAATGCCAGCATCAAAGTTATTTCCAAACCAAACCATGGCGCAGCATTTCAATTTGATTTGCCGGTTTACACCAATTGATTGTGTGATTCAAAAAGAATTATTCATTCTTCAAATAATAAAAATGCCCATCTTCAGCGCCTAAAAGTAAATCAGGTTTGCCGTTTTTATCCCAATCAACCAGGGTGGGGTTGGTAGTATGCCCCGCCAGCTTTTGATCTGAAATGTCACCGATTAATTTCATGTTGGTGATGCCATTATCCTGACCGGTATTTTCGATGAGGGTGGCGTTGATGCTATTTATAATGATGTCTGTATCTCCGTCACCATCCCAATCTCCAAAAGCCAGCTTCCTTCTGCCGCTACTACCATATTTTCTTTCATTAAGCCTCAAATTACCGGCAGCGCTATCAACTACTATGTTTTTACTGCTGTAGGATCCGGGCTCTGAATAGAATGCGCGTTTCCCTGGTTTAAGAATTAAGCCGTCATCACTTTCAAATCGTTCATAATAGCTTAGATATCCTTCCTGGTCCAGCATGATAAGGTCCATTAAACCATCCTTGTTCCAGTCAATAGCAGTTGGGGTTGTCCGCCATTGTGTTGCCAGTGTATTTGGTTCCGGATCCCACCAATACCAATCCGGTTTAGGAGCTTTCCCAGTCCATTGCACTGACAACGGTTTTTCTTTAGCCAATTCAGGTTTTCCCGCAGATCCTGTGTTTTCATACCATACGACTTTTCCCCAGATGGAATTTGCGATGATATCCTTTAATCCATCCTTATTCCAATCAGCCACTGTAAGGGTTGTATAGCCCCATTTGGCTTCACAAGGTCCCTGTATTGATCCACCTTCTCCGGCCTGAATTCTAATCGTCTCATTTCCTGCCTTTAAATAAACCGGAGCGGCCCATCTCGGTGGATCTCCACCATTGAGATTTTCAATAAAACCTATATAACCCGCCGAATTTCCACAGATTAAATCTTCATCACCATCATCATCCCAGTCAATGCTGAAAGGTGTGACTAAAGCTCCAAATTTCAGGTATTGGGCTTTTTGTTGGAAATAGTGCGGAGAATTGAATACCGGCATGTGATCATCAATTTTTCCTGTGTTTTCCATGAATGCTACCCTGCCATCTTCGTCGCCCACAATCAGGTCAATATCCCCGTCTTTGTCCCAATCCAGGGAAACGGGCAGGATCATTTCCAGGTCCATGGTAATAATGCCATGCATGTTTTTTAGATATTTGCCTTTGGCATATTTTGGATTTTCTCTTGTGCCTGTGTTTTCAAACCAGGTGAATTTATCAATAAATTCTCCGCAAATTATGTCCAAATCTCCATCACCGTCAAAGTCGTCAAAGTTTGGAGAAGGGGAGCCATAGACGTCAATTGGTTTGCCACCCGCTAGGATTTTACCTTTTAATTCATACGTATCATTTACATTTTCTATCAAATACACAAATCCATGAAGCGGGCCATTGGTCCATACACCATTTTCATCAAAAGCGTTGTCCCAACCGTAGTCTTCCCCATCCTGGATGCCTACGATAATATCGAGGTCGCCATCATTTTCATAATCGACATATTTCCACTGGTTAAAGCGGATCTTATTATGGAGTTTATCAAAAGTGTCACCGGGAAAAAGTTCTTTAGGATTTTGGGTAAATGATGATTTAAAATCCAGCAATTCTTCACCAGGACGTAAAAATCTGGGTTTGCCGTTTACATACGATATCTGAATGTTTTTAATAGGGTCTCCAATTTTTACCGGGGGATTGAAAACCGGGAAAGCTTCGCCTGATGTGTTTTCAAAAAAGTAAAGCCCATTAAATGGCACATCTTTGCAGGAAACTAACAAATCATAATCTCCGTCATCGTCATAGTCCATCGGTAATGGCCACGCCCAAAGTCCCACACCTAGATCCACTGCTAAATCCGGATTATTGTATAATATCCTTTCAAATGTTGGAGAGGATGCCTCATTGCCAGTTTCAGCTGGTTTTTGTTCAGTGCAAGCAATCGAGGTAATGATAAGAATTGACAGAATTGATTTGATTAGATTCATAATTTTAGAGAATAAATAACTTGTTTGCAATAATACCAAAATTAGTATAATGAGGCCATGATTTTTGAAGTTATGCCAGAAAATAGCTGTTATGTACGAGGGGTCGGATGTGTTTTAAAAATTTATGATATATTTTTTTAAATCAGCAAATAAAAATTAAACAATTGTAGTTGATTTATTATCATCTTCAATTTGGAATTAATTTCTATTCCTTATAAATTATTAAACAATAAGTTAAACCCTTAAACGCCTTGCCTATGAAGACTATCCTAGTAGGATCAATTGCATTCGTAATTTGGTCCAGTGTCTCAACTTACATTTACGTATGCCAGATAAAAGGACTATGTCCTGACGAAGTTGAGCAAGTAACATCCTCAGTTGAGGTAACACCTGAACCCGAACTGGTAGCGGAAGTACCAGCCCCGGAACCCGAGAAGCCAGCAGATACAAAACTGGCATCACCGGGATCTTTTATCCTGCATCATAGTTATAATCATGACGATTATATTATAGATGGAAACTTTGATGATTTCACAATTAAACTCGGAGCATTTTTAGAACAAAATCCGACTTCCAAAGTATCTGTAATTGGTTTCGCAGACAATATTGGCCCTGAAGAATTTAATCACGAACTTGGTCTTCGAAGAGCGGCCATTGTAAAAAATCATCTTGTCAGCCAGGGAATTCCGGCGAGTTCGATTGTTGTTGATTCCGATGGAGCATCATCTCCGATCACAGAGAACTCCACCAGAGCAGGAAGGGCTAAAAATAGGAGAACTGAAATCAAATTAAAATAATTTTTATCATGCTAACCCATATTAAAATGTACCTGATTTTATTACAGACGCAATCAGCCACTAGTGCGGCATTCGAAATTATTTTTATGCTTGTTGGCGCAGCAGCCATAGGTATCGCCGCTACATATCTTTATAGCAGATCGATTTATAAAAAGGAACTTTTAAAACATAAAGCTGAACTTAAAGAAAGTGCTGAGTCTCTTGAAAATGTTCAAAAAGAAGTTGATGAGTTAAAAAAAGAACTATCACTTAAAAATAAACAATTCGATCAACTTACAGATGACAATAACAAGCTGCAGGAAGAAAACAGGAAACTGGAAAAGGTTTATGAAGCATCCAAATCATTGTATGTAAAAGCTGTAGATGAAGTGGATGAAGTGAGTGTAAAACTTCATGAAAAAGAAAATGAACTGAAGGAAAAGGATGCTATACTGCAAAGAATTGCTGTTCGCAAGCATTTACTCAATTACGATAGTTTTGGTACTGCAAACGAGGAGGATAAAGATGATTTAAAGATGATCAGCGGTGTAGGACCTTTCCTTGAGGAAAAGTTGAATATGTTGGATATTTATACATTCGATCAAATCAGTAAATTCACAAGTAAAGATATTGAAACTGTAAATGACGCAATTGAGTTTTTTCCGGGCCGTATAGAAAGAGATGCCTGGGTTTCGCAAGCTATAGAATTGGCTCGCAATGGAGGAGAGCAATCGGAATTACTGGCAAATATTAGAAAAAGAAAAATTAAAATCAATTATGACCGCATCGGGATTGCGCGTAAGGATGATGCCGATGATTTAAGCATCATTAGCGGAATCGGTGGTTGGATTCAGGAAAAGCTGAATGCACTTGATATTTATACCTTTGAGCAGATTTCAAAATTCACTGAAGAGGACGAAAATTCTGTTACAGAAGCCATTGAATTTTTTCCGGGCAGAATTGACAGAGACGAATGGGTACCTCAGGCACAGGAGCTAGTTTACAGCGGAGGGAAGAAAACAGCGCTTTTTGAACGCATGAAAATGAAGAAGCATAAGATCGATTATGCCAAAATTGGGATTGCCCATAAGGAGGATGCCCAAGATCTTACAGAAATCCAGGGGATAGGCCCTTTCATTCAGGAGAAGCTAAATTTTTTAGATATTTACACATTTGGACAGATCAGTAAATTTACTCCTGTTGATGTCGATACGGTAACTGATATCATAGAGTTCTTCCCTGGTAGGATAGAGCGAGATAATTGGGTTTCACAAGCAAAGGAGTTATCTAAACAAGTAGAAATAAATGGTTAGTGAATATTAACAATATTTAAAACTATACGAATGCAGGTCAGATGGCCTGCATTTTTCATTTGGCTAGATGCTCTTTTTATTCACCTTCATTGCCGATTGAGTAATGCTAGATACAATTGTGGAATATTTCAGTATTAAAAATGATTTTCCGATCCAGCTAATGGTTTGAATTTGAGGAGATCGCTAAAAAACTTCAATTTTATTATTTCAGGTTTAGGTTGCCATCTTATTGGTGAAAGGTCAACTTTTTGAAACTCTCAATAAATTAAAGCGATCATAAAAAGGTTTTTCAAAAACCGCGAAAAATCATCCTTTCGGCAAGGGTCTTCATTATATTTGTAGTATCTCTATTTTGAGATTAAGGCATTTTAGAAATTATTTGAATCAACATTTATTCTATTAAAAAAATGGCAGAATTTAGTTATCAAAAACCATTCCCTGTTGGGGAGGATAAAACTTCCTACAGGAAATTATCATCAGATTATGTATCAACCATATCGATAGATGGAAGAAAAATATTGAAAGTTGATCCGAAAGGGTTGGAATTATTGGCAAAGGAGGCGATGGCGGATGTCGGATTTTATCTCAGGGCCTCACATCTTGAAAAACTCGCTAAAATTCTCGATGATCCGGAGGCAACAGATAATGATCGTTTTGTGGCACATACATTGATTAAAAACCAGGTGGTTTCTTCTGAAGGCAGGTTGCCAACATGTCAGGATACCGGCACAGCCATTGTTATTGGCAAGAAAGGTGAAAATGTCTGGACTGGAGCAGAGGATGCTGAGCACCTGTCGAGAGGGATCTACGAGACTTACAAAACTAAAAACCTCAGATATTCCCAGGTGGTCCCATTTACTATGACCGAGGAGAAGAATACCGGCACCAACCTACCGGCTCAAATTGATATTTATTCAAAAAGTGGTAATACCTATGAATTCCTCTTTATGGCAAAGGGTGGGGGATCGGCAAATAAAACTTTCCTTTACCAGAAAACCAAAGCCTTACTTACGGAAGAGAATCTAAAAAGATTCGTAAAGGAAAAGTTGAGTGATTTGGGAACTGCCGCTTGCCCTCCCTACCATCTTGCATTAGTCATTGGAGGAACTTCAGCAGAAGCAACTCTGAAAACCGTAAAAGAGGCCTCTACGGGAAATCTCGATTCACTGCCAACAACAGGTAATGAAGGAGGAAGGGCATTCAGAGATCTGGAATGGGAAGATAAAGTGCAGAAGATTGCTCAGGAAAGCAGGATTGGCGCTCAATTTGGTGGAAAGTATCTAACCCATGATGTAAGGGTCATAAGGTTACCGAGGCATGCTGCATCATGTCCTGTTGGACTCGGTGTTAGCTGCAGCGCTGATAGAAATATCAAAGCAAAGATCACTGAAGATGGTATCTTTCTTGAGGAACTCGAAAGAAATCCGGAAAGATTCCTCCCTGAAGTTGAGCCGCATTTGGAAAAGCCGGTTGAGATAGATTTGAATCAGCCCATGGAGGATATTCTTAAAGAGCTTTCTAAACATTCAATCAAAACTAGGCTGAGTTTGAAGGGTACACTGATTGTGGCCAGAGATATTGCACATGCCAAAATCCAACAGATGATTGATGAAGGTAAGCCAATGCCAGATTATTTTAAAAATCACCCGGTATATTATGCCGGTCCGGCTAAAACCCCTAAAGGGATGCCTTCCGGCAGTTTTGGGCCTACTACAGCCGGCAGGATGGATCCATATGTGGATGGATTCCAAAGTCTTGGAGGATCAATGGTGATGCTTGCAAAGGGGAACAGATCTCAACAGGTAACGGATGCCTGTAAAAAACATGGCGGTTTTTACCTTGGATCTATCGGAGGACCTGCGGCTATCCTCGCCAAAGAAAGTATAAAATCCGTTGAGATTGTCGATTTTGAAGATCTCGGGATGGAGGCAGTAAGGAAAATAGAAGTGGTTAATTTCCCAGCGTTTATTATAGTGGATGATAAAGGCAATGATTTTTTTGCGAATATGTGATTTTATAAAAACTTTAAAAGTATCAAGAGGTTGCCGGATGTTGCAACCTCTTTTTATTTGCCCTCAAAAACCTCTTTTTCGTCAAGGTATCCATCAGCGATTACAGTCATTCTAATGTTTTCCTTAGTTACCTGTATCATATTTGGCAATTGAATGGATGGGACCATGATTTTTCCGTTATTTAAGGTTGTTTGTGAATAGGGGAGTGATCCATTTTCAGCGAGGGAGATAGCAATATTTGCAGTGGCATTAGCCAATGATTCTATGTATTTATATACCGTCATAGTTTGTTTTCCCTGAACGATCCTTTTACACGCATCAGTTTCTGCATCCTGACCGGATACCAATATCGAGCCATCCAGATCATGTTCATTTAATGCTTTGCAAACACCTTTTGCAATAAGATCGTTTGATGCTATGATCGCATCCAGATCATTAGATTT
This sequence comes from Bacteroidota bacterium, assembly GCA_024280115.1. GTDB lineage: Bacteria > Bacteroidota > Bacteroidia > Cytophagales > Cyclobacteriaceae > JAAUQL01. The sequence continues at coordinate 35,136 of JAJRQT010000070.1, forward strand.
ATTTAAGTAATCGTTGATGATTTTATAAGCCACATCAGCATCCCAATTATTCACACTTTCATCGAGCACAATTTTTATATCATTTCTGGTAATCAGGGGTTGTAGTATGTTCATCTGTCCCAGTCTAAGGTAAATAGAATTATAATCTTTGGAATCTCCACCTAAAATGGCATAACTACCTTTAGGTGTAATCCTTGTCAAATAATCTGCCTGCATTTCCCCGACTTTTATATTGTCAAAGGAAACATAATAGTCCAGATCACAATTTTTTATCAGCCTGTCATAAGCGATGACTTTTACACCATTTTTCTTTGCGACTTGCACTAAAGCTCCGGCTGCATCACTATTGATCGCCACCATTATTATCACATCAACTTTTGATTTTACCAAATCAAGAAATTGTTCCTTTTGTACAGATTCAACATTATTAGCAGCTTTAATTATAACTTTTGCGCCTTTTGATTCGAGGTCTTCTTTTAAATAATCCCGGTCTTTTTCCCATCTTTCGTGTAATGGGCCCAGGCTAATGCCGATCTTTAATTGGTCTTTTTGTTGACATGAAAACAAAATGGGAAAAAGAAAAAGGAGGGTGAGTAATTTATATACTAAGCTTTTCATAACATCAATAATTAAATAAATAAAATGAAAAAAGAAGCGGTTAATAATAATCTCTTCAATTTAGAAAAAAATAGTTTATTTTACTATTGATGTTGAAGTCAATATTCAGAAGTGTTTTTATAAAAAAGAAAGGTTAAGTACTTGTTGGGATGATGATCACTATGCCCACTTAGGCCAAACTGATTTTAGAGTCCGATGTGTAATTTTATTTTCCTGGAAGAAATAATTTTTGAGTTTTATAAATAAGGATTGAAATAATTTTATTACAAAGGTTTCTGCATGAATTTCATATGGCCTTCCTGAACACTGGCCTTATAAAGTGGCATTAAGGAAATCAGGAACGTTGAAATCAAGCATTTAATCATCCTTTTTTCAAAAAACATAAATATTGAATTGGGCGGATCGTAATTTTTCAGCTATATTCAATACTTCAATTTTATCACCCAATTATGTTGTATGAATAATATATTTTACTAATCGGGGTTACTTAATTTAATAATTATCATAGAAGAACGAATGGAGAATCATTCATTGATCGAAAAGATCAAGAATAAGGATGGTGAAGCCGAATTAAAAGAGATTTACGACAAATACCGTAATGAATTTTTAATATGGGCTATGAGAAAACATTCTTGCACGAAGGAAGAGGCTAAGGATGTATTTCAACAGTCTGTAATAATTTTTTATGAAAACATCATTTACGGAAAAGTAAAAGAAATTACTAGTCAGGTGAAAACATATATATTCAGCATCGGTAAAAATAAAATTCTTGAACTTTCAAGACAAAAAAGTAAGCAACAGTTTAATTCTGAAGATTATATGTTTGCCGGACAGGATATATTTTACAATGACTTTGATGATGTGTATGAAGAAAAGATTCAAAAGATCGAGCAATGTATATCGAAAATAGGAGATCCCTGCAAAAAATTGTTGGTAGAATTTTATTACCATAAAAGACCTATGATTGATATTGCTGAAATAATGGATTATAAAAATAGTGATACAGTGAAAAATCTTAAATACAAGTGCCTGAAAAGGTTAAAAAAGATTTTTCAATCTGAATTTGGAATATTATTCAAAGGAGCGTTATGAGTACGAATGAAAATGATATAGAACTTCTTGATCAATTTATTAATGGTCAATTGGATGCAACTAAGAGAAATGAGGTTTCTAAAAGGCTTGAGCAAGACCTTGAGTTTGCCAGGGAATTGAATCAGCTTAAGCTCATGGTGGATTGTGTCAGAATTTCCGGAAGAAAAAGACTGTTGGATGAAATTAAGCAGTGGGATGAAGATATTGAGGACGATATTGAGGAGCCTGAAAAGATTAGAAATTTAGGAGTTTTTAGGTGGTACTATGCTGCGGCGAGCGTTGTCGTGTTTATGGTAGCCGGTTTTCTCATTTACTCCAATATTAACTTCGGATATGATAATATTGTAGCAGATGTATATGAACCATACAATTATATTTCCCCTACAAGCCGCGGGGGGGATGTGCAAAAAAATCAACTCAGTCAGTTTTTCATGTATTATGATCGCGCTGAATATACTCAGGCCATTCAATTATGGGAAGAAGTTGATGATGCTCAAAAAACGGATGATGCTGAGTTTTACCTGGCGAATGCTTATCAGGCCGAGAAGCGATATTCGGAAGCGTCTGATATTTATAAAAAACTAATTAAAAGTGAAAATAAATATAAAATGGCTTCAATATGGTATCTGGCATTATGCTACTTGTCCTTAGATAATCCGGAACAAGCCAATGATTTGTTAGTAGAATTAGAAAATGAAAATTCCTCTTATAGCCCAAAAGCGACAGATCTCCTTAGCAGATTGAATAAGTAGCTGTTTTCAATTCCTGTTTTAAAGCAGCCCTGTTTTTTAGCTTTCCTAATAAAGTCTCAGCTAATTCAGATTATTGATGGCTTTTCAACAGTATTATCAATTGATTATTATTCTTCTTTTTCGCATGTCCCAGCGCATTCACACCATCTTTATCCTCAATAAGAATATCCGCGCCATGCTCTAATAAAAGCTTGGCCATTTTCACTTGCATTTCCGGATCTTTGGAGAGTATAACGACTTCAAGCAAGGCCGTCCAGCCTAAAAAATTTATGAAATTTACATCAATATCGGTTTTCTCTAGTAAAAGTTTTGCTGTTTCATAATGTCCTTTTTCAGCGGCGGGAATTAAAGCGTTTCCCCCATAGTAATTTCTTATCTCCAAATTGGGTTTTTCCCGGATAAGTCGATTTATTATTTCTGTTTGTCCGTGGGCGCCCGCATACAAAAAAGGAGTAGGATCAATTTCATCCAAACCCGCTTGTTCATTAACTCTGTTTTTATCATCAAAGGGGAAATCGACCAGGGCGCCTTTTTTCAATAGAAGATCCACTAATTCGAGATTATTCCTTTCTGTCGCCAAATACAAGAGTGGTTTCTTTTGAACATTTTGTGTATTGGGGTTCACTCCTTCATCGAGTAAGATACTGACGAGTTCTAAATTGCCGTTTAATACCGCTTCAATCACCTTAGCTTCATTTTTATTCTGCGCTCCAAGTATTGAATTGGCCATCGATAGAAATAGCAATAATACTATTATGTTCAATTTTAGAAATTTCTTCATATGTAAAATTGCTATTGTAAAACCTGCTTTGGTGGAAAAGTAGCTTTAAATTAAAACTAAAATGTAACTATTTTTGAAGACACTGATGGCTCAAGAGCTATAATACCATATTGGGAAATACGGATTTCAAATCAGTAGTATCTTCCATATCAGTCTGAAGGTTGAGCAAATCATTGAAAAGTGACTTTTTTATATCACTGTATTGTTCCTCACCGTTGAGATCATTGAGTTCGAGCGGATCGTTCTTCATATCATATAAAAGAGTTGTTTCTGCTTTTGGATAAACGATTAGTTTATATCCATCTTTTCTGATCATGCGTTGAGCATCTGTATAGCACCCGTAAATGGCATTATATTTTCCTTTTAGAGTCTTATTTTTAGCAAGATCTATTAAACTGTTAAACTCAACGTATCCAGGTTTCTCAGCTCCGGCCAACTCCAATGCAGATGCCATCACATCCTGCAGATAGACATCGGTATTTGACTTTTGATTTTTTGGAATGTCGGGGCCGATGACAATCATCGGTGGTCGTATGCTATGGTCGTACATACTTTGTTTTCCCATTAAACCATGATTGCCACATGCAAGACCATGATCAGCTGTAAAAAAGATATATGTATTATCTTTTTTACCAGTTTTCTCCAGGGCGGCAATAATTCTTTTTATCTGGTCATCCATATGTGTGATAATCGCATAATATTCCTGGCGATTGACTTTTACAGCATATTCTGTTCTTGGAAATGGTGCTAACCTTTCATCCCTGAGACTTCTTCCATAGCCTATTTTACCATTGTAAGGATATTCAGGAACAAAACTTTCCGGAATAGAAATACTTTCAAGAGGATACATATCTACATATTTCTTTGGAGACTGTCTCGGATCATGAGGGGCATTAAAAGCCAAATACATAAAGAACGGTTTGTCGCTTTCAGAAGCTTTTGAAAGAAAACTCTCCGCATCATCTGCAAGAACCTCGCTCCAGTGTTTTCCACCTTTCCAATGTCCTCCGAAAGCAGTGTCATACGGTGACCATATATCTTTTTTCCCTTCAATCGGTCTGTTGTATCCCTCTGGAGTATCTTTCGGCATTCCAGGCCTGATGTGGCTGACATTATTGAATATACTATCAGGTGATATCTTCACATGCCACTTGCCACTGAAGTAGGTTTCATATCCGGCGTCCTCCATCATCTGACTCCAGAATTGCCTGTTGTGTGCCAGTTCTTTCAGCTTTTTTTCGTTTCTATATGCCCGCCAGACAAATCTCCCTGTATTCAGCATTGTTCTGGATGCTACACAAACTGCTCCATGCCAGGCACCCATATTATATGCATGCGTAAAAGTGACGCCTTCCCTTGTGAGTCTGTCCAATGTCGGCGTTATTATTTCACTATTTCCTTGAGCGTGGACTGTGTAATAGGCCTGATCGTCGGCGAAGATGAAGAGGATATTGGGTTTTGGCTTCTCGACTGGCTTTTCACTGCAACTCAAAAGAAAGAATGAGAGGTAAACGGCTGTTAATACAGTTAATCCGGAAAATTTAAAAGAATGCATTTTGGATAATCTTATTTGAAAAATATTGGTCTGAATTTTTTGTATTCGTGAAAGGTTTTCTCGATTGGTGCCCAGCACCACGAAATCCGTTTTCCGGTATCATAATCCATACGGTAAAAATTCCCTTTCCATTCTGTGCCGGGTTTTGGCGGAGAGTTTTTAAACCCTTTGAAAAGTGCATATGGAAAAAACATTTCCGCAGTCCAACCTTTTATTTTGGCGCCGGTTTCTGCTTTCCCTCCCATTATATGAACAGCTTTTCTTATTTTTCTTTCTCCTTCATAATGCCATGGAGCCCAACCCATAAAATCGCCTTCATTGTTCGGGATTAATAGTACCAATTCTGTATTTAACGGATTAATTTCGTATTCAAAATAAACCGGGTTGTTAGGATCTGTGTGCAGGAAAACTTCAAATACATCGGCTTCCCAGATATCATCCTGATCATTTTCATAACTTGTAGATATCAAATTATCCTCACAATAACTCAAAACATAAATGCCAGTTTCGGAATACAGCATTTTAAATTTAGTTTCAAGATTTACATCAGTTTCATTAAGTAAGGACATCCTGGTCCATCCGACATTATTCCACTGTGGATTATCTCCTTTTCCATTGAGCTCAAAATCAGCGCAATGATTTACAATTAATTTATTCTTTTGATTATGCATGTTGTCAATTTGTGTATGATTAGAATAAAACAAACTTAGAAAGACAAAAAGTAGATTGAAAGTATTCATAATATTTCAATATAGGTTTTTAAATAATTCATGGAATTTATGAACAATTTTTTATAAAACAATAATTTGATGTAAGGCAAAAGAAATTTAACATGAACATATAATTAGACTAAACCTCTGTCAATAACATTAGCGATTTATGGCTCCTAACTGATATTTAATTGATACCCTAATATGGTTTTTCTCCAAATTAATTTTTAAAGATTCGTTTTTAAGCATAAAAAAAGCCGGAATTACCGGCTGAGTTTTGTTGAAACTTTTACAGTTTAGCGAACTATATCTTTAGCCAAAGCTTCTTTTTTAACTCTGAAAGATCTGTTTCCTCCAATCATCCAGTGAAGCCCGATTTGCGCCCCAACCAGCAGGTTGGCTCGGTTGCTAAAAATACTTGTGATATCATCATCTCCGATCATATCGATAAGATCCTGGTTTCTCATGTCGGTAAAACTGTAATTCGCCCTTACATTGGCAGATAGATAAAAATGTTTTAGCAGGTCTATATCCACCCCGAATCCTAATGCAAGCTGAATTTCCTTATCCTTGAATTTCTGGATTCCGGATTCCACATCGCTATTCATCAATATCATGGAAGATTGTTCGGGCATATTATAATAATCCGGATTATTTGTATCCTGAAAATATTCCAGAGGTACTTCATTTGCATTACTACTTGGGGGAGTTGCTGTTCCATCTGCAAGTGCCTGCTGGTATGCAACAGGAATGTCTGCTTCGCTTCCTACCAACACTGTACTTGCGTCAAGAGGAATATCATTACCCTCTGCAAGATTGATGTTTGCATCCTGGATAAATTTTATAGTTTCAGATCCACTGTTCAGTAGTGATAATTGTGGGCCAATCTGAAAGTTGAATCTTGCTGCGCTGTTTCCTCCGCTCATCATTTTCAACAACAACGGAAACTGGATATAGCTCAGATCAATATTCCGTTCGGCGATCATCCTTTGAGTGGACTGAACAGTCTCGATCATTTGATAGATTTGTCCCTGAGCCGCCTTGATGGATTCTAATTGCAATCCGAAGCTGTTAGTAAAATCTACTCCCAAAGAGGCGCCAACAGGAGCCCATTCGTAATTTGCTTGTGCAGAATATCTCGGATCTTCAGAAATTCCCTTATCGAGCACGTATGTAGAATTAAATGCTGTAGTAATCCCAATATGAACTCTTGGCTGAGCAATCGCGGACCCCGTAAGCAGAACGAATATGAATATATTTAATCTAAGTTTCATGATTTTTATAATTTCAGTTTATTAAATTATAAGCTTTGTTGTTACTCCCTTTGATACATTAATAATCAATATTGTAAATCATTGATTCAGTTAATGTTATGAGGTTTTCTTACATGCGTGAACTATATGGATTTAAAGTAATTTCATTAAATTGGATTCTGTTTTCTGTATGAACAATTTTAAAAATGAAATATTAAAACTTATCAGATCAATTGGCCCTGATCTTTCCCTTGAAATGGAGAATGATATCTCTGAAACGGAAAAGGCTGATCTGTCTATTCCAGAAATCAATATTGCCTTCAAATTTCATTTGATTGATGAGCAAAATATAGATGAAAGCCGAAATTTGGATTCGGCCCCGACATTTAAGCTCATTCATGTATGGGAAGATCATTGGGTTTTTCACCATGAAAAAATTGAATCTAAAATTAGATCTTTACTCGGAAAGACCTTCAGGGTTCATGGAAGGGAAACAAAAGTAGCATCAATTACCAATCCTCAGTTGATCGAATTTCTCAAATTAAATCATTTGAATGTTCCAATAAAAGGCAAATACAAATTCGGATTAATGAAAGATGACGAACTATTGGCGGTGATATCATTTAGCAATGGCAGGGAAATGATCAGAGATGGGATAGTTTATAATTCTTATGAACTTTTGCGATTTTGTAATAAGCTTAATGTTACAGTTGTAGGAGGATTCACAAAATTGCTAAACCACTTTATCAAAAAGCGAAATCCTGATGACATCATGACTTATGTTGATTGTGATTGGTCGGATGGAAAAACATTTGAATCCATCGGATTTGAGTTAGTTGAAAGGACGCCGCCTTTACATTTTTGGTTAGATCCAAATACAGGAATCCGGCATTATCCGAACGTATTGTTGAAAGAATTAAATGTATCTGAAGATAGTGAGGATATGGATATTTTGATTAAAGAAAAAGGATTGGTAAAGGTTTTTAATTCCGGGAGTTTCAAATTTTTAAGAAAGTTTAAGTAGAAAAAATGCTCAATATTCCATGCACCTTTTATATTTCATATCGACTTGTACTTAACGGGCCAATAATTTGAATTATTTATTGGTCTGTGAGTCACAGACCATGGGTTTTCATATTAGTTCGATTATATCCGACCGCTTTGTAAGTTACTCCTAATGTTTCCGGTTCACCGAGAGCTTTTCTTTTATTATTGTGGTTTTTACAGCAAACTGATTTTACCTTTCCTTATTAAACACCACCTTGAGTGTATGCTCTTCATTTTGGTAGTAGTATTGGATATCAAAGTTGTTGACATCACATATTTTTTTAACAATGGCAAGGCCGAGACCGATAGTTCCGGTGCTTTGATTAGCCTTTTTAAACCTTTTAAAAAGTGAGTCTGACGGTACGGTTAGAGCATTACCGGAATTGGAAATCTCCAGGTAATTTTTAGTAAGTTTCACAATAATGTGTCCTTTGGGAATATTGTGTCTGATTGCATTTTGAAAAAGATTGGAGATCAGAATCTGAATTAGTACGGGATCGCATTGTACTATTACATCTCTTTCCAGTTCATGGTTTATTTTTATTTCTTTGAGGTCCAGCAATTCCTGAAAATCGAAGATAGATTGATTTATTTTCTCAGAAAGATTGATCTCCTGTAGATCTGTAAATTCATCGTTTTCAATTTTCGTCAACAAACTCAGAGACCTGCTCATCTTTGATAAATGATTGATGGCTTCATAAGTTGAGCTGATTAATTGTAATTGTTCTTCATCGAGATTTTTGGATTGCATCAAGAGTTCAATTTTTCCTTTGGCTACCGCAAGAGGAGTTTGCATTTCATGCGAAGCGTTTTCTGAAAACTCTTTTAGACTTTTATAGTCAATTTTACTTTTTTTAATCATCCGGGCAAGGATTTGATTCAGTTCTTTGAATTCTTTTGTATTTGTTTTTCCCAGGTCAGGTTCGTTTACATCATTCAATCTGAAATTTTTAATGGCCTGGATTGTGACATTAAAGGGCTGAAAAAGCCAGGAGGATACTAAATAACTAAAGATGACCAATGAAACACCTAATATGATAAATAGACGTGTTTGTGATTGGAATACCCCCGAGAAGATATCGTCTGATTCTACGATCACATCAAAAATTTCAACTTTGTAAGTTTTATCTTTTATCTTTTTAACGACACTAAGCTTCCTGTGTAGTTCCAGCCTGTCAATTTTGGGGTTGGGATGATCCGCTAATGTATCAGAGAATAAATAGTTGGTTTCTTCAACGGTGTTGTTAATTTCTTTAATACTTAAATTTTTAGAAATAAATGCAAAAGGAGATTCGCCATTTTCAATTGAATTCTGAAGGCTCCATAATCTTGTAACTAAATATCTGTCTGTCTCATGTTGTATCTCCTTCTGAAAAATATTATATGTAATAATTCCGCCGACTCCAAATACAACGAGTGTAATAGCCAGGTAAAAAAGAGTTACTTTTAGTAGTAATCTCACTTGGATATGGTTTTGAATTTATAACCCATTCCATAGATGGTATTGATATAATCTCCTCCACCGCCGCCGATAATTTTCTTTCGCAAATTTTTGATATGCTGGTAAACAAAGTCAAAGGAATCATAATAATCTACCTGATCTCCCCACAAATGCTCTGCAATAGATTGCTTGGTTACCACACGGTTTTGATTGGAAATAAAATATATCAATAATTCATATTCCTTTTTGGTGAGTTCAATTTGTTTTTTTAATACAAAAACTTCAAATGCATCTGTATCGATCTTGATTTCATTGAATTCAATTAATTTATTGCTATTGAAATTTTTCCGTCTGTAAATTGCTTTTATCCTGGCATTTAATTCGGAAAGGTGATATGGTTTAGTTATATAATCATCGGCGCCAAGATTAAGGCCTTCCAGTTTGTCTTCCAGGGAATTTTTGGCGGATGCAATCAACACGCCCGCTTCTGAGGATTCATCTTTTAAGGCTTTGAGCACATCCAATCCATTTCCATCCGGGAGCATTAAATCGAGAATTATTATATCATATTGGAATGATATAATTTTATCAATAGCCTGATCGTAGGTAAATGCCGTTTCGCAAATACTGCCCTCTTTTGCAAGATAGGTTTGTACGTTTTTTGATAATTCTATGTTATCCTCAACAATAAGTAATTTCACAATTTAAAAAGTCTCTTTTTTTAATATTCAATTTAATAGGCCATAAAAAACTTATCAAAGTTAATTTACTAATTTGAAGATAATCTGAAGATTTTAATAATCGTACATTATAGATATTTTTTATGTGATGTCGGATATTTCAGCCCGGAGGCTGGGAAATATACTATAAATTTAAGTGTCAATAATTTTCAGGGGAAAATGCCAGGTAGTCTGGTAAGTTGTTAGGCAGGAATACCTGACAGCAAAAAAAAATATACATATTTACTTGCTAATGGGTAGTACCACCGCACATATACACATTGTCAGGTGGGAACACCTGACAGCACGCAAACCACGGATTTAAACGTGATGTCGGATATTTCAGAGCGGAGACTGGGAAATATACTATAAAATTAAGTGTCAATAATTTTCAGGAGGAAATGCCAGGCAGTCTTGTAAGTTATCAGGTAGAAATACCTGACAACACTAAAATCTGTATCGATCTCTTCGGTGCTGTCGGGTGTTTCCACCCGATAGATTAAAGAAATTCCTTATAATGAGTCACTTTTAGTAGAGGTTGTTCATCAAGCTCATAAAAACAAGCACTACTATATTGGTAATCTTCTGGTCGTTGAGCCAATTGCCACTTTTCTTGAAGAGGGTTGTTGTGTATATAATCAAGTTTGATTTCTGTCAACTTTTGATTTTCAAGGTAAACTTCGTCATACCTGTCTTGCCATACCTTGAAAATCTGAGTTTTACTACTATACCTCAGCCTTGATAATATTTCAGGTCGATTTAATTCTACTTGCTTCCGAATCATAGTAGAGGTAAATTTTTTAAAATCTCTCATAAAATCCATTCTCTTTGATCCGTTATTAAAATGTATGATTATATGAATGTGATTAGGCATTAAAACATAGCCAAGTATGCCGGCTGAAAACTTATTACTACAAAAATTCAAACTTTCAGAAATGATGTTGAATCCTTTGCCTATGGATAACAAAGAAAGTCATTGATGGCAAGTTGTGGTTATAAAAAAGATGTTCTTATCATGAAATCTATTTCGATCTCTTAGCCCCATTTTTCAAAAATATGAATATTTACTTCTAATGGGTAGTATACCACACATATACACATTGTCAGGTGGGAACACCTGACAGCACACAAACCACGGATTTAAACGTTATGTCGGATAGAAATATCCGACATCAGATCGGACCTTGAAGAAATAGCATGAACTTAATTGTTTCTATTTATCAGGAGGAAATGCCAGGCAGTCTTGTAAGTTGTCAGGTAGGAACACCTGACAGCACGCAGATCACGGATCTAAACGTGATGTCGGATATTTCTATCCGACATCATAATCTGAGGTTGGAAGAATTAGTGTAAGGATGGGGGTTTTTATAAATTGGGAGGGAACTCCAGGCATTATGGTAAGTTGTCAGGTAGCAAAACCTGACAACACGAAGGAGGGACACCTGACAGCGCGAGAACACCAGG